>JAGTQJ010000006.1:0-7191 GCA_018396515.1 Candidatus Bathyarchaeota archaeon
TCGCAATAACGGTATTCCTGCTTCAGGAGGCTCTCCGCCTCCTCTAGGCCGATGGTCCTGCCCGCCCTTCTAGCGGCCTCGATCTTACTGGAGGCATCCTGAATCGCCTTGAAGGCTGCTGAAGCCGCCCTTTCGGCCTCCAGGGCTGAGGCCTTCGCCTTCTCCGAGAGCCTCTCAGCCCCTGAGTAGTCGCCGACCTTGAAGGCCGCCTGGGCCTCCTTTAATAGGGCCTCAGCCTCCTTTGCGACCACACCCTTTGCCTCCACAGCCTCGATGATTGATTTAGCCTCCTCGATGGCGAGGAGGCCTCGCTCCCTAGTCCCCTCAAGGCTGATTATATAAGAGACCTCAATGTGCCCCTCCGGCATCGTGAGGACCGGGCTCCCATCCAGGCTGCCTATGGAGAGGGGGATGGCTCCTAGGCCCACAACCGTGGAGTTCCGTGGTAAAACCACCACCGCGGATGTGGGGGCCTGCACCGATAAGGTCCAGATCCTGCCGGTCTTGTTAGTGAGGTCGAAGGTCAAGTATGATATTGTAACCGTAGTGGAGCCGAGGGTATCCACCGTCAAGCCCCCCTCAATGGGCGAATAGAATAGGGGAAGACCCTCCTGGTCCTCAACGGTCAATTCCTGGAACTCGGTTCCGAAGAGGGTTATATTCACCCTAACCTTGGTCGCGTCGACGGAGACGGTGTATTCTACCGAGACTCCTCCATCCACATAAGCCCTGAATATAAGACTCCTAGGAGAATAGCCTAGCTGGCCCTCAGCGGTCCAGGCCGAGATGAACATCAGGAATACCGTTATTGCGACGAGTAGCCTCCTCGACAAGGGCAACCCGACCAAATAGATCGAGCTATCAGAGCATTAAAGTGTGACGCAGAGCTAAATGACTTACCAGGGCTGGTCTTCAACTGGAAAGATGAGCCTGCTTCAGTGTAGGATCAACAAGGGGTCTATCCATATTCCGGCTAATGGTCCAGCCGCCTCCCAGACTTGAGCATGAGGATGCCGGAGGTCGCCTGGAATCCCGAGCAAATGATGAAAAGGGACTCGAACCCCAGTCTGCTTACTATGAAGGCTGCGAGAAGGGCTGCGAGGGCCTCTGCGATGTCGTAGGATGACTCGAAGAGGCCGAAGAGGGTGCCCCTCTTCCCCTCCCCTCCGGCATCGGCCATCAGGCTGAGGAGGGAGGGCCTCTGGAGGGCAGCTGAGAGGCCGAAGGTGAACTCTATGATGTAGAGATGTGAGATCTCTGAGGCGAATATGTAGGAGAGGGAGGCCAGGGCTGAGAGGAGGACGCCTACGAAGAATACCCTGGTCTTCCCGTACTTGTCTACGAGCCTGCCCGCCGGCACCTTGAAGAGGGCGACGGTTAGGCAGAGGATGGTGTAGAGGGTTCCCAGATCTATGAGGGAGGCTGAGAAGCGGTCAACCACGAATATGGGGTATATGGGGCCGAGTAAACCTACTCCGAAGGAGCTCAGCGTCCCTAACAGGATTAGGGACACTACTTGCCTGGACCTCATATACCCATCCCCCTACCATGCTCATTGGGGTGCTAGGGTCCTCGGACTCTATTCTAGACATCTGAGACTACTGGCCCCAACTCAAGGCAAAAACTCCAAAATATAAAGCTTTCTCAACCCCCGATGGAGCTTTAGAAGGTTCTGAAGGAGGCCTCTCCTATGCTGAGATAAGACCTGTCTGGGGGTCGTAAGGGAGGCTTAAAGAGGCGGGAACAGGATGCGATTTTTTGGAGGATTATACCGTGAAGCTCTCCCCCTGGTTCGGCGCCACCGAGTTCAGGCCGAGCTCATCCCTCGCAAACTGGGCTAGAGCCTCGCAGTTCTGGGGCTCCCCGTGGATCACGTAGACATCGGGCTTCCCCTCCAACCCCTTAAGGAAATCCTCGAGCTGGGTCTTCCCAGCGTGGGATGAGAAGTCGAACCTCTTAACCTTAGCCCTCACCGCCTCATCCCTCCCCTTTATGGTGAACATCCCGGTCTCCAGTAGCTTGGCCCCTCCACTCCCAGGGATCTGGAAGCTTACAAGGAATATGGCGTTCTCCTCCCCCATGGCTAGGTGCTCCATATAGAACAGGGCGTTACCGCCTTCGAGCATACCTGACGGGGAGACGATTATTCCGTTCCTCCTGAGGGCCTCCCTCCTATCCCTCCATCCCTTAACCTCCTTAACCTCGTTGACCACCTTGATGAAGGTCTTCGGATCCCTGAGATAGTCTGGGTGGTTCATGAGGGCCTCATTCACCAGCCTCGCCATCCCGTCCACTACGGCCTTGGAGCCGAGCCCATACGCGTTAAGGATACTCATCACCTCCTGGGATCTCCCGACCGCGAAGGCTGGGATGAGGACCTTCCCCTCATTGTCGAGCACGCTCCTGATCTCCCTTATGAACTCCTCCTCTAGGCTCCTCCTCTCGGGGTGGTCTGTAGTTGCATACGTGCTCTCGATTATGACGGCGTCATAGGATCTCCTCGGGATCTTGGCCTCATGAACCAGCCTAGTCTTTATCGTGTTGAAATCTCCCGTGTAGAGTATCCTCTTCCCGTCAGCCTCCAACTCGACCATTGCGCTCCCTGGGATGTGACCTGCGTTGAGGAACCTGAAGTTGACATCCTTGAACTTCACCTCCATCCCATACCCTAAGTCGTTCCTCTGCCTCATCATCTTTTCCAGCTCAAGGTATTCGAACGGGAGGAAGTAGCTGCTTAGTTTAAGGAAGTCCTTAATCAGGATCTTCGTGAGCTCGGTCGTCAGCGGCGTGGCGAAGAATGGCTTTCTCTCAGAGAGGTAGAATATGGGAACCCCGCCTGAGTGGTCTAGGTGGCAGTGGGCTATTATTATGCCGTCTATATCCGTAGCCCTAATATGGGCTGGGAACTCTGGGGCGTCGTTCAGCTTGACGCCGTAATCCAGGAGGAGGCGAGCCCTATCGGACTCCAGGAGGATCGCGTTCCTCCCAACCTCTCGGGCTCCCCCTAGGAAATGCAGCCTCACCATCCTCTAATCTTCACCGATCCATCAACACCTGAGATAGGCTCCGGGTCTCAGATCCTTCTCCAAATCTCTCCTCTGAACCCCTTTCCATCGAATATGGAATCCTTAAACTTAACACTTTCCAATCCAACCCTCGGATCCCATAGATTCGGCGATCCTAGCCGGCCTCTCCCATCTGCAGACCTCCCAGTGGCCTCCCCTTCAGCATCCCCTTTAAAGCCTCCAGCCGCCCACCATTCCAAGGATCCCTATCCCTTATGGTCGAGAGGGGGATCCCAAGCCTCCTGCAGGCCTCTCCGCATACCCTCTCCACAAGGGCATCGAACTCCTCAGCACCCGCTAAAAGGAGGACTTGGGAGTACCCCCTTCCCTCCAGGTACCTCGCAACCTGGGTTGAGGCGAACTCAAGGGTCTCCCGGTCCAAGGGCTGGGTGGCCTCGAACTGGGATAGGGGATAGGTCTCAGAGAGTTCCTCTGGGATAACCCCGAAGGGTGCATCGTAGAAGCAGACATGCACCGAAGAGGCCTCACCTAGTTCCTCCAAGGCCTTCAGGAGCCTCCGGTACTGGGGGCTCCTCCCATAGGGTTTAGTCCTCGGAGCCTTTACGAGGAGGAGCCTATGAGCCTCAGGGGGCCTCCAATAGTTCTCCGTCAGCCTCCTGAGATGCCTTGTGACCTGAGGCCTTGAGAGGGATGCAGAGTCGAAGATGAACATCCCCTTCCCCTTGGGGGTAGGGCTCCTCCTCTCAATGAGATCCCTGTACCTTGAGAGCCTCTTAAGCGCTGAGAAGAGGGCGGGATGGGACCTGCTCCTGGCCTCTAGGAGCTCCCAGAGGCTTCCCTCAGATATGGCCTGCTTCACTGCATCAACCTCCGCCATCGAGATGTATAGGTTGTGCTCCGTCAGGAGCCTTACCCTCTCCCCCCTGGTCATCTCCCTCAGCTCCTCGGCTGTGAGTCTCCTGCATACAGGGCATGGGCAGGGCAAATAGCTCAGATCCTTAAGCCTAGAAGTCCCATATGGGAGGAGGTATCTCTCATCCTTGGCGTATATCGCGTAGGCGGCTGAGTCGAACATATCGCACCCAAGGGCGACCGCCAGTGAGAACATCATTGGATGGCCGGCTCCGAAGAGGTGGAAGGGCCTGTCGGGTGGGAGGTTGGTCTTCGCCGCGACTATCATGTCTACGAGGACGGTGAACATGTAGCGCTCCATAACCTCCGTTGGGCTTCCTAGGGCGTAGATGTCGAAGGGCATCCTAGCCATCTCCCTGGCTGAGCGCTCGACAAGGTCTATGTATTTCCCCCCTTGGATGGGGCCAACCCACAGGGCCTTATCCCCCTCGATCAGGGGTAGAGCCGCCTCAGCCCTCCTCAGGGTCTCCTCCACCGTCCATTCAGCCCTCCTCTTGGAAGCCCTCCACCCTGTTGGGTGGTCCAGTATAACAGCGATATCCGAGCCGATCCTCCTCTGATAGGCCAGTATCTCCTCCGGGGTGGTCTCAACCCCACCGTAGACGAGTATCTGATAGGCTCCTGAGTCCGTGGCAACCACCCCCTCATAGTCTAGGAGCTTGTGAACATCCAGCATGGGCTCATCCCCATAATGCCTCTTGATGATGTATGCGTTCGTTATCAGCGCCCTGCACTTGAACTCCTCCATCATCCTCCTCGGAGGGATCCTCTGATAAAGGGGATTCACAACGGGGAGGAAGACCGGTGTCTCAATAGTTCCACTCTTGGTCCTCAACCTCCCGAGCCTACCCATCAAGTCGCGGTCTCTAACCTCAAAGGCCATCTAGACCCACCGACAAGCAAGCTGACCATCCCAGAAATATAGGGATCAGAGCAATTTATCGATGAGCCCATCATAAAAATAAAATCATGATGTGGAGATGGAGGCCCATACTCTCGATCCAGGTTTCCTGACCCCTAAGCTGCCTCGCTTATAAACCTCTCGTATATGTCTTTGACCCTCTCGGCCGCTGGGCCGCTGCCCTCCACCACCCCTCTCTCCGTTACCCTTATCTTGTCCATCACAACTATAACCCCGGCCTCAGGGTACAGCCTAACCATGTTTGGGAAGACCCTCTCAAGGCGCTCCGCCAAGCCCTCTAGGTTGAAGGGGCGCTCGGAGGCGGCTATCCTCGCGATAGCTGAGCCGTAGATGAAGACCCTGTGGATCCGGGTTCCCCCCATTCCCTTTACATCTCCTAGGCAGAGGCTGAGGGTGTTCGGATCGTAGCCCAAGAGGGTCCCCTCCACCAGGTTACCATCAGAGTCTACCACCTGAACAGACTTGTTAACTAGCTGGGCCAGCTCCTCGAAGAACCTCCTGCCAGCGGTAGATGCCATCCTCTCCACCCACAGATATGATACTACAGCTATATAAAAAGAAAAATGGGTCTCAGGGGGTCAGCTTTTCCCCCTAGAAGGCCCCGAATAAGAAGGTTGGCCTACTTCATCATGTTTCTAGCGAGATCCGATGTGAAGTATTTGCCATCGTTGAACTCGAGGGCTCCCACTAGCTTGAGATCCCTCATTATCTGGAATAGCTTGCTCTCCTTGATCTTAGCCCCCTTATTCAACTGGCGTATATCGTTCCAGGACTTGGGTTCAAGGCAGAAGCTCAGAACCTTGCAGTAGTCCTCGTCCTTCAAATATTTCTGGAGCTCCGCTAGAGCCTTCTCATCGGCCATCTGAGACACTAACAAAAGATACTATAATAAGTAATATATAAATTTTTGACAGTCGGCCGTCTAGTCGGTTCTCCGCCCCTCCCCCCTCATCTCCCTCTCCTTCAGCATCCTTATGAGGGCCACAGCCTGTTCGGGGGTCTCAGCCCTGCCCAGGAACCTGAGCTCCCCGATCCTAGCTCTATAGCCGCAGTGGGGGCAGGATCTAGTCTTGTGGATGACTTTAGTAAGTATAATCCTCCCGCACCTTGGACAGCGCACAGCCGCATACATCTACAGCTCCTCCAGAATCACCTTGGATATGGGATGCCCAAGCCAGTCTATGAACCCCCTTCGGCATGGAATCCTCCCCTCCATAATAGAGATGATCTCCTCAGCCACCTCCTCGAGGGCTAGATCTGTTGTGTCGATCTCGCATACAATCCCCTCTTCATAGGCCTCTAGGGCCTCCACGAGGCTCAAGTCGAGGAGTTCAGCCTCAATGTTCTCCCTGATCTTCGCCTTCGCATAGCCCCTTCTCTCAAACTCCGGCTTGAGCCTCCATGGGGCCCTCCTCAAGACGAAGACCCTCGAGGCCATCTCAGCTGGGACTACATCATGGGCGAAGTGCCCCTCCACTATCATCGGACCCCCGGAAGAATCATACAGCTCTTTAAGCCTCTCCCTGATCCTCTCTAAGTCTGCTACTTGGACTCCTCTCTCCTCGTCGAATTCGAGGGTTAAATTCTCCTTTAGGGCTAATTCAGTTAGGTCGATGTGGGTTCCCTTGAGGCGCTTTGAGAGGATCCTCGCGACCGAGGACTTGCCCACCCCTGGAACCCCGGTTAAGACTAGGACGATCCTGTTTGAGAATCCCCCTTTTCCCATGAGGCCCTTCAGCCTCTTCCGAAACCGCCTTTTTTCACCTTCTGCTCTTTAACCCGCCTCCCCTGGGGGATCTGAGAGGATCCTCGCGACCGAGGACTTGCCCACCCCTGGAACCCCGGTTAAGACTAGGACGATCCTGTTTGAGAATCCCCCTTTTCCCATGAGGCCCTTCAGCCTCTTCCGAAACCGCCTTTTTTCACCTTCTGCTCTTTAACCCCGCTCCTCCTCGATCTCCTCAGCGCCCTCCTCCTTAATCTTTAGGAGGTCTCCGAGCCTCCTCCCCTCCAAAGGTTTAGAGGATGATATCTTGAATCCCCCCTCCTCCTTGACTAGGAGTTCAACCCTCAACGCCCTCCTTAGCTTCTGGACAAGGGCCTCGCTTGGGACAAGCTCCTCCTTCTCCAGTTTCTTTACCACAGACTCCTTCTCCCCTATCCTCCTCGCCAACTCCTCAACCGTCATGTTCATCCTCTCCCTAGCCTCCCTGATCCTCCTCCCATAATCCTCGACGAGGGTTATATCCTCAAGCTTAGAAAGGTCTCCAGCTGAGCCCCTCACCTTCGGGGGAGGCTTAGGAGGAGTGGGGGACCACCCCTCATCCCCGA
>JAGTQJ010000006.1:7238-9302 GCA_018396515.1 Candidatus Bathyarchaeota archaeon
CTCCGGAAAGGTTGACCCCTTATCTCCCTTCCACAGACCTCGCAGCGCAACCTGATATCTAATGGTAAAACCCCTTATAAATTATAAATCATAAATCATCGGATCCCCCAGGGGAGGCGGGTTTGAGCGGCGACCTTAGAAGGGTAAGGGGGATAGCCGATTACCAGTTTGGAAGGGGCTGCGGCCAGGCTCTATTCCCCGAAGGGGTCACCTTCACCCACTCAGAGAGGACGGGGAGGATCAGGCATATATATCTGGACCAGACCCTCCTAGCCTCCATCAGACCCAACGATGGCCTCATAACCCTCACAATAGCAGGCGCCGAGAGGATAAGCCCCCTCCTCAAGGCCCTCGGCCTATATGTGAAGGTGGGGGATGAGGCTGCGGATTTCATCTCGATGGGGAGGAGTGTCTTCGCCAAGCATGTTTTGGAGGCTGGAGATAGGATAAGGCCGGGGGACGAGGTCATAGTTGTAGATGGAGGGGGGAGCATCCTAGCCGTTGGGACAGCGTTACTAAGCGGGGATGAGATGCCCTCCTTCAAGGCCGGGGTTGCCGTGAAGGTCAGGAGGGGGAGGGGAGAGTAGGCTTGCTCAAGGCTTCAAGGAGCTTGACCTTACCCCTCAAGGCCCCGCTCCTGAGGTGAACAACCCTTGAGACCGAGTCGTTCGCCTTCTCCATCTCCCTCGCCTCGTCGGCAAGCCTCGCCGCCATCCTCATAAGCTCATGGGCGGCTGCGAGTATTGGGAGATATCTCTCCCTCTCCTCAACCCTGTAGCAGCCCTCAGTTGATAGGGAGGCAACCCTCCTAGCAGCCTCGAAGCAAGCCATGGCCTTGGCGTAGGCGTAGGGGTTTGATAGCCCGCTGTAGGCTAAGGCGGCATCCTTATCCACGAGCACCCTAGGGAGTGTGGGGGCCTCTCCCTTCCCTAACTGTCTAATCACCCTGTCTATCTCGGTGTGGATGAGGCGGAGGACCCCAGTTACGGCTAGAACCCTTATGACATCGCTGTTGTATAGGGCCATCTCAACGGGGTCTAGGAACTCCTTTCGCGCCCCGATCATCGAGTCCGCGTATACGAGGATATAGCCCACACCCTCGTCTGAGAGCTGCTCTGCGATCTTCTTGGAAGGCTCATCCGAGACGACGATGATTGGCTTACCTGTCTCCATGATGATCTTCCTGGCGGCTGAGGGGCCTGGCAGCCCAGCGTTGGGCGAGACGAGGATATAGAGGTCTGTGGGGATCGATGAGGCCATCCTAGCAACATCCGATGCCTCCTCCTCATCCAATTTGCAGCCAGAGGATACAACCCTTACCGATATATCCCTCCTAGAGGCCCTCTCATCGAGCAAGGCATCTATGAGGGTTGTGACCCCCAGATATCCAACCTTCAGAAACGTGATCCTAACTATGCGTTCCATCGTAACATGTCTATAGTAAAGTTATTAAATAATCAAATGGTCTGCCGATATCGTCGAGGAGGAGAACTTGGAGATAGCGAAGAGAGCGGTACAGAGCGATTTTGAGATAGCGAAGAGAGCGAGACTGAAGCATATAGTTGAGGTTGCTGAAGGGCTGGGCATCGAAGAGGACGAGCTCGAGCTCTATGGTAAGTACAAGGCCAAGGTGAGCCCAAAGGTCCTAAAGAGGAGCAGCGAGAGGCCTGATGGGAAGCTCATAGTCGTAACCGCCGTAACGCCTACGAGGTTTGGAGAGGGGAAGACGACCATGGCGATCGGTTTGGGCCAAGCCCTCGGCAGGCTAGGGGCGAAGAACATCGTGGTTCTCAGGCAGCCCTCACTGGCCCCAGTGTTCGGGATCAAGGGGGGAGCCTGCGGGGGAGGATACTCCCAGGTCCTCCCAATGGAGGATATAAACATACATTTCACGGGAGACCTCCATGCGATAGCGGCCGCCCACAACCTCCTAACATCCATGATGGAGAATCACATATTCAGGGGGAACAAGTTGAACATCGACATCCACGGAATGGTCTGGAAGAGGGTGATCGACATAGAGAGCCGAGATCTGAGGAGGATAGTGGCCGGCCTTGGAGGGGA
>JAGTQJ010000006.1:9370-23051 GCA_018396515.1 Candidatus Bathyarchaeota archaeon
GAGGATAGTGGCCGGCCTTGGAGGGGAGATGGGAGGCATCCCCCACGAGAGCGGCTTCGAGGTGACCGCGGCCTCGGAGATAGCCGCGATCCACGCCCTATCCATGAGCCTCACGGAGATGAAGAGGAGGATGGGAGAGATAACCGTCGCATACACCAGGGAGGGGGAGCCGGTGAAGGCCGGGCAGCTCAAGGCCGAGGGGGCCATGGCCATACTCATGAAGGACGCGTTAAAGCCCAACCTGGTCCAGACCCTGGAGAACACCCCGGCCTTCGTCCACGGAGGCCCCTTCGCCAACATAGCCCACGGATGCCCAAGCATCTTAGCCATAAAGATGGCCCTGAAGCTTGCCGACTATGTCTTGGTGGAGCCCGGATTCGGGGCTGACCTAGGGCTTGAGAAGTTCTGCGACATCGCCTCGAGGGTTGGAGGCCTCAAGCCCGACCTAGCGGTCTTGGTAGTGACCGTGAGGGCCCTTAAGAGCCATGGAGGAGCAAACTCCAAGGAGTTCAAGGAGCCAAACGTAGAGGTTTTGAGAAGGGGCCTCCCAATCCTGGAGAAAGAGGTTGAAAACATTAAAGCCTTCGGCCTATCAGCAGTCATATGCATAAACCACTTCCCCTCCGACGGAGAGGAGGAGATAGAGGCCATACTAGACTGGTGTAGGGCTGAGAATGTTCCAGCGGCAGTCTCAGAAGCCTTCCTCCTCGGGGGGGAGGGGAGCCTAGAGCTCGCCAGGCTGGTGATGAGGGAGCTGGAGAGGGGGAGAGCTGACTTCAGATACCTCTATCCCCTTGATATGCCGATAGAGGAGAAGATAAGGACGATAGCAAGAAATATGTATGGGGTCTCCGATATAAGGCTTCTACAGGAGGCCAGGAGGTCCCTAAGAAGGATAGAGAGGCTCGGCCTCAGCGGCCTCCCAATATGCATGGCCAAGACCCCCCTATCCCTGACCGACGATGAGAATATAAAGGGCCTGCCTCCCGAGGGATATATCCTCCCAATAACAGACCTCAAACCCTCCACAGGGGCGGGCTTCATAGTTGCCTACTGCGGTGAGATAAACACCATGCCGGCCCTCCCCACAACCCCAGCCGCTGAGTTGATGGACATAGATGAGGAGGGAAACATAAAGGGTCTAGGCTGAGGGCACTCATATGACGATAATACTCAACGGTGGTGAGATAGCTTCCAGGGTGGCTGAGGAGCTCAGGGCTTGGGCCTCAAGCCTCAGGGGTAGTGGGATCACCCCAACCCTAGCCATGATCCTCGTCGGGGAGGATATGGCCTCTAGGAGGTATGTGGAGCTTAAGGCGAGACGCTGCAGGGATGTTGGAGTCGAGACCCAGATCCATAGCCTCCCCGGAGATGTCCCTACGGGCGAGGTGGTGGAGTTCGTGAGGAGGCTGGGCGAGGACCCATCGATCCACGGAGTGATGGTTCAGCTCCCCCTGCCCGAGGGGGTAGACATGCTTACGGTAGTCGAAGCCATCCCTCCAGATAAGGATGTGGATGGCCTAAGCCCCACAACCCTAGGGAGGATCCTAATAGGAGGGGGGGCCTTCATCCCAGCCGGGGTTGAGGCGATAATGGAGCTGCTTAAGAGGTATGAGATCAAGACTGAGGGGAGGCACTGGGTAATCGCCGGGAGGAGCAGCATACTCGGGAAGCCCCTAGCAGCCCTCCTCTTAAATAAGGACTGTGCAGTCACGATCTGCGATCGCGAAGACCCCAACCTAGTAGATTACATGAGGGAGGCCGATATCCTGGTTGTGGACTTGAGGAGGAAATGGTTTGTTAAGGAGGAGATGGTCAAGGAGTCGGCGGTTGTGGTGGACATGGGGAATAACTATGAGGCTGGAAGGGTGTATGGAGATGTCGATTTCGAGGAGGTGAAGGGGAGGGCCTCAGCCATCACCCCAGTCCCAGGGGGTGTCGGCCCCCTCCTAATATCGATGCTCATCAGGAACACGTTGAAGGCGGCTGAGAGGTCGAGGATTTAAATCTCCGAGTAGCCCAACTTAATCGGTGGGGGAGTTGGCCAGGATAGACTCGAGGAAGGCCAGGCGCATGATGGCCCAGATGGGGCTGAAGATGGATGAACTGAGCGACATAAACCGGGTTATCCTACAGGGAGATGAGAGGGAGATCATAATAGAGCAGCCCGTCGTCACCGTCATAGACCTGAAGGGCCAGAGGATGTTCCAGATCGCCGGAGGAAGCCTCAAGGAGAGAAGCTTGAAGAGGGAGCCCAGCGTACCCGAGGAGGATGTCCTCCTAGTCGCGGAGCAGGCAGGGGTCAGCGCCGAGATGGCTAGAAGAGCCCTCCTCGAGTGCGAGGGGGATCTGGCCAAGGCCATCCTCAGCCTGAGGAAGGGCTGAGCGCCTAAAGCCTCCTAGGCTTCCAACCTCAAAGCTGGTTTTTATGGCCCTCTCAGTCAGAAGGCAGGGGGGAGTGGTGGTCGAGTATTCAGGGGAAGGGGTCGTCCTAGACCCCACCTCGGAAGAACTTCCCTATCCTTCCATCGTTACCCACGCCCACTCCGACCACGCCTCAGCCTTCAGATTTCCAGCCCTCCATAAGTACTCCACCCCCCAGACCTACAGGCTGCTTGAGAGGCTGGGTTGGAGGAGAGCAGGGGGTTGGCACCCTGTCTCGATAGGGGAGAGGTTTAGGGTCGGGGATATGGAGATCCGCACCCACAACGCGGGCCACATATTAGGCTCGATAACAGTTGAGATAACATCACCTGAGGGCACCGTCCTATACACGGGGGACTTCAACGTCGAAGAGTCCTACACGATGGAGCCAGCAAGACCCGTCAGCTGCGACATCCTAGTGATAGAGACGACCTTCGGCTCCCCAGCCTTCTCCTTCCCCAAGCGGAACGAGGTCGCCATCGAGATGGTGGAGTGGGCCGTCCTAGACGTGATACCAAGAGGAAGGGTGCCGGTATTCAAGACGGACTCCCTCGGGAACGCCCAGGAGATAATCTCCATATTCAACAGGCTCACGAAGCTACCGGTGGTCGCCTCCCCCACCGTCGCAAGGGCCAGCGATGTCTACAGGGAGTACGGCCACAGGCTGGACTACATCGAGGCAGACTCCAAGGAGGGGAGAGAGCTCTTGGAGTCAGGCAGATGCGTATATGTTACCCCCAAGGGCTCAAGGCCGAGCGGGAGGAGACTGGAGCCATCACTAGCCTCAGGCTGGGCGGCCCTTTTCAGGGGGAGGGGCCGTTCCTTCGCCCTCAGCGACCACACGGACTTCAAGGGCCTCCTCTCCTTCATAAAGGGCTGCAGCCCAAGGAGGGTTCTAACCTTCCACGGTGGACCCATAACTAAGAGGTTCACAGAGTATTTGAGGAGGAGGCTCGGACTGGATGCTAAGCCATTAACCAACATGGAGGAGACGATATCAGGAACAGTGTTGGGAGGGGAGGGGAGGCTAAAGGCCTGCAGATCCCAGCTCCTATCCCTGATCAGAATCCCAGGATTCACCTACTCCATGCCCTGGCTGATGAAGGAGATGGCGAGAAGGGGCTTCACCCGAAAAGAGACAGAAGAGGCCATGAGGAGACTCGTGGAAGAGGGTATCCTAGAACCAGAGGGGTCAGAGATGAAGCTCGCAGAACCCGGAGGCCAATAGCGGCCTAATCGAGGCCTCCGATCTATACGCTCTCCTAACTAGCTATGCTCCACAGATGTCTCCAACTGCCTTGAGAGCCTGTATCTCCTCTTATTATCGGGGTCCTTATAGCAGTCTATCTCCCCGCTCTCGAATAGGAATCTGAGGATCTCGAAGGCCTTCTTCTCCTTTATCTCCATCCTCTCAGCCAGCTCCTTAAGGGTGAGAGGTCCCTCAGCCAGGATCCTCAGCGCCTGCCTCCTCAGCTTCTCGGACATCTCCCCATAAGAGAGAAATAGAAATTTAAATGCCTAATTCCCCCTCCTTTTCAGATCTCAAATATAAAGGTTTAAATGATGATATAGAAATAAAGCAACTCTAATATGACAAAAATTTTAAGGATCTCATAACTATTTAAAGAATTAAGATTCCCTTTTTACATGTAGA
Organism: Candidatus Bathyarchaeota archaeon; assembly: GCA_018396515.1. Lineage (GTDB taxonomy): Archaea > Thermoproteota > Bathyarchaeia > TCS64 > TCS64 > JAGTRB01. Next base: position 13,449 of record JAGTQJ010000006.1, read on the forward strand.
TGTATTGTCGGAGGCAACCACCTATCATATAAGAATTCTTAAGTCTTATGCCCACCTGTTTAAGGTTTACGACCTTTGATAAGAACCTGGGCTCCGGAGCAAGTTATATTCTCTAGATGATCCTCTCATCTTTAAAACTCCATCTTGGAGTTAATCTAGATGAAGGATTTAAATGGAGGGTGGGGTGTAGGCGGGTCTCTTCCTCTAAGCGCTTCTCCCGATTAATCAATTCACCCCGTTAAGTGGGCTTATTCCCTAAACATCTTATCCAAGTTGTTTCAAAACTCTCTCAGCATCACTATATACTTTATCGTCTTATCTGTCTCCACACTCAAGCCCTCGGCCTTGAGGATGAGGGCATTCGTAGCTTAACTATGGCATTCCAGGCCCTATCAGAGGCATCCCTAATGGCTTTGACATCCCCCTCTCAACTCCTTCTCTGAACTCTAGGGCTCTAGCATATAGCTCACGAACCTCTAAAGAGTTCTACGACCTTTCATCCACCCCATTCATCTTAAAAGGATGCGCAGGGCCATCTTTTAATACTCTTGTCTTAAATGAAGTGTAGAGGATGGAGAGGGCCTTGAGGGCCTTCTTCGAGGACTTTGCCAGATTTATTCTTCGCAGAGGCTTTGAAGGATGTGAGGAGGGCTGACGAGGCGTTTAAGGAGGGAGATCACCCCGAGGCTGTATTCCATGCCCAGCAGCCCGTCGAGAAGGCCGTCAAGGCCATGATAGAGGATGAGAGGGAATATGTCATGAACCATGGCCCAGCTCTAGCCTCCCAGTTCTCGAGGCTCTTCGTAGAAGAACTGGGGGAGGATCTCGACACCCGTGGTGGAATCCCTAGGATGGTTCATGGAGTATTACACACGCTCTAGATATCCATTCATAATGAGGGGGGAAGCTATCTCACCTGAAAGATACATAGACGAATCCACCGCTGATGAGGCTTTAAAGAGGTGTAGGAGGGTTGTATCGATCGCTGATGAGTATCTTAGGGCTGAGGGCCTCCTACGATAGGCTCCAGGAGGCCTTGAGAGGAGCCCTCGGGGCTAAACCTCTCGGGGTGATACTCTTCGGAAGCATGGTCTATATGGGGAGAGGAAGGGATCTAGATCTGCTCGTCATAGTAGAGAGAATGGAGGGCCCACCCATGAAAAGGTCAGAGGACGAGAACTCAGTCTCAAGGGAGATCTTTAAGGGTTTAGGGATGTGGGCCGATGTCCATATCTTCGACCTGGAGGAGTTCAAGGAGAACCTGGCCCCCTGGAACCTTCCTCTCAGGCCTAGCTCTGGGCTATGAGCTGATCAGTGGCGGGGGAGATGTGGAGGAGCCCATTCTAGCCTTCCTAGAGAGGCTGGCCGGGGAGAGATATGTACTCCACAACCGTTATGGGACTTGGGATCTGACGATTAGGAGGATCCTCACCAGGAAAGCCACTGAGAAGAGCATCAGGATCAAGGCCTCCTAGATGCCCAATTCTGAGTGTGGCGCAAAGCTGGCTATATCGGGGGTTATGGATGGGAAGATCAAAAGGGGTGAAGCGGCCCTCTTTATCATCTTAGAGGGGGGTTGGGGGAGGAGTCCAGGGGAGGATGATCCTCCTCTGCCTGTCGGACTCGAGCCATAGCTTCCACTGCTCCTCTATCACCCTGTCCAGCCTCTCTATATCCTCGTCGCTAAGGTGGGTGAACCTCCCCTGCATCCTCATGTACTCCCTCAGGCCTTGCCTCTTTGGGGGCTTGTATGTGAGGCTAAAGGTTCCCTCCTCGTATTCCCAGAGGGCCCAGGCCCCTGTCTCAACGGCCAGTCTGCTCAGGGTTATGGTGTGCTTGGGGTCGAAGAACCACCCCTTCGGGCAAGGGGTCAGGATCTGTATGAAGGCGGGGCCACCTGAGTTCAGGGCCTTCCTCACCTTGTTCACGAGGTCCATCGGCGGGTATAGGGCTGAGGTGGCGACGTATCTGACCCCGGGATGGGCTGCGATGGTGAGCGCCACGTTCTTCTTCATCCTCTCGTTCCCGATCCTCTTCACCTTCCCAGTGGGGGTGAAGGTTGTGGTGGCGCCCCAGGGGGTTGTGCTCGAGGCTTGGATGCCCGTATTGGCGTAGGACTCGTTGTCGTAGAGAATATAGAGGAGGCGTTGATAGTCGTAGGTCAATGCCATCGACAGGCCGGCGTATCCGATGTCAGCGAACCCCCCGTCTCCCCCATAGACGAGAACATTGATCTCCTCTCTCTTCCTCTTCCCCTTCGAGATCAGGGCTCTGAAGGCCGCTGCGGTGCCTATACCGGCGGCTCCGCCTCCCCCAAGCTGGGTGTGGAACCATGGCACCGCGTATGGGGATGTGAGGAACTGGTGGCCGTTGGCGACATACATGCAACCCGTTGGCCCCAGCAGAACGGTCTTTGGCCCGGCGGCCTTGGTAGCCAGCCTATAACCTATGGCGGGGCCGCAACCAGCGCATGTCCTGTGGCCTGATGTATAGTAGTCTATGGATCCAAGCTCTTTTGGGGTTCTGATCGGCTGGAGGCTCATATATCCTCCCCCCTCAGGGTTAGCCAGTATACAAGCCTCTCCGGCCTCCCCCTCTCCACAGCCCTCTTGGTTATCTCCACGGCCTTCTCGAAGTGCTCCACGTTCGGCTCCCTCCCACCAGCAAATAGGAAATCCAGGATCAGAGGCTTCTGGTAGGCCTCATATAGGGCTGCCCTGAGCTCGTTGTAGAAGGCCCCTCCCATATCGGGGGATCCAAAGGAGTATGAGAAATCAAGGACGGCTATCCCCTTCACATCCTCAAGGGACTCCCTGAGCTCCTGTGCCGGGTATGGCCTCCAGTACCTCAACCTCACCACCCCAACCCGTTCTCCCCTCTCCCTGAGCTTCTGGCCTACATATACGGCGTCCTTCGTGTAGGCCCCCATCGTCACGATGGCCAGCTCCGCATCATCCATATATGCCGACTCTAGGAAGGGTGGGTAGCTCCTCCCGACACGCCTGCTGAAGTCCCTCCAGGCCTCCTCTATCACCCCCCTAGACCTCTTCATGGAGACATCGACGACCTTCCTCTGCTCGGTTCCTATGAGGGAGGGGGCGATATGCTGGGCCTTCGTCACCGGTTCATATTCGGGATCCAGTGGATATGGAGGCTTGTATGGTGGGAGGAAGCCCTCTATCCTCTCATCCGGTGGTGAAACCGGTGAGGCTATATGGGTTATGGTGGCCCCATCCACAGCCACGAAGTGGGGGAGCAGGACCCTCCTATCCTCCGACACCCTGTAGGCGACGAGGGTCATGTCCAGGGCCTCCTGGGCATCCTTAGCCCATGAGACGAGCCAGCCGAAGTCTCGAAACACCAGCGTATCATTCCACTCCATCCCGAAGTTGCCGGGGTCGTCTAGGGCCCTGCACCCCGCCAGGGCTACAACGGGCAGCTGGGCGAGGGCTGTGACCGTGATGGCCTCCGCGGCGTATAGGAGGCCTACCCCTGAGCTCCCGACGAAGGTCCGGGCCCCAACGGCTGATGCGTGCTTGGCTATCTCGAACTGGGAGTGCTCCGAGTCTGCGACGATTATCTCCGCGCTGAACTCCCCGTCCGAGATCATCCGGGCAAGCTCATTCATCACCCCCGTATAGGGCCTGATTGGGTAGGCGGCTATCACGTCCACATCAGCGATCTTTACGGCCTCAGCTATGGCCCTGGTTCCAGTCCAAATCCTCATCCTTGGGACGAGCCTTTGAACAGGTCTAGCCGTGACAGCGCTCATATCAATCACCCCTTCAGTACATGTACTCCCTTAGGGCCTCCTCGATGGTCAGAAGCTCCTCCTCTCTCAGCCCCTTCTCAGCCTCCCATTCTCCCACCATGGATATGGCCTTGACGGGGCAGACCTCGGAGCAGATCCCGCATCCCGTGCAGTAGTTCAGGTCCACAACGGCCTCGAAGCCCATCGCACCGTCGGGGCAGTAGTGGTGGCAGAGCTTGCAATCAGTGCATTTCCCCCTGTCCACCTGTGGCCTTAGATACCTTTCGAAGGATGTGGTGAAGCCTATGTTCTTCCCCCCTGGAGTGGGCCCGAACTCTATCAAACCCGGGGCCAGCACCTCCCACCTCGGCATTGCGGCCATCCTCTCCTCATATGTTCTAGCCCCAGCGGCTGCAGCCTGGTAGGCCCTGTAGGTCTCCAAGTCCCACCATTCCCTTGACTCTGGCAGCTCCAGTTTTTTAAAGGCCTTCTCCCCAGCCCTGAGGAACACCTTTATGGGCTCCGCATCCCTATAAGCCTCCTCGACCACCGGTGCCTTATGCCCTCTTCCCAACAGCTCAAGGGCCCCGAGGATATCACCGATCCTAACCCGGTTCCATGCCTTGGCCAGGGCTCCAAGAAGCGGGTAGGCTATCTCAGGGTCGTATGTCCTAGCCCTGATGGTGACGAGGCTCCCCCTCCAGTCATGGGCCAGTTGCCTCTCTCTGACCACATCCAAAACCCTCACGGCTGGGAGGGAGGTGTTGACCACGAGCACTGCATCCTCCTTCGCCCCGTCGAGGATGAGGGCCCTCTGGGAGGTCCTGTGAAGAAGCATCGAGGAGTCCATCACTAACACGGCGTCGAAGAGCCGGCCGACGGGCTCAACCTCCTCGTGGAGAACCACATCGACCCTGGGATCCCCCATCACAGCGTAGAACATCATGGGCACATTATCCCTCTCAGGCGAGTCGTCATACCTCATGTAGTAGTAGGACTCCTTACCAGCGACCATCCCAGCCGTCGCCAGGATCCTCACCAAGTTAGAGCCATGAGCGGTGTGGAGGACACCCCTGCAGTGAACAACAGCCCATGTCAACCTCTCATACTCGGGAATGGCCATGTTTCATCGCAAACCACTCAATGATGGATTTTTAAAGCCTTTCGGTTGAGTGTAAATGATGTAAAGGCATTCAACACCTTATTCTCTAGTTTTGGAAACTTAATATGATAGTTATCTTCCATATGATAACTTTCTCTTATTAAAACCTCATCTTAATAATAATGATTATTATGATAACGAACATGAGTAAATCCTCAGCGGATTAAATAGGGTGGGTTAGCTTTAGATTGAATTTCGTATACCCTTGATTTTAGTAAGGGTTAGATTGTTGAATACAAACATTACCTGAGATATCCCTTTTTATTATAAGGTGTTATAGATCTTATTAGTCGAGATTATTGATAGATCTTTAAGCTATAGAGGAAGATGCTATAAGAGTTTGTAGAGAGTTTGGATGGTCTATGTTATCCTAGGCTATATATAGGTCTCCCAGCCTCACCTACAGGATAAATATCCCAAAAATTTTTTAAATATGTTACATTATTTAAAATTGATGAAATCTCTAAGTGGATTCATAACCCTGTTAATACTCTGCGGCTCGGTTCTATACATGATATATAGGGCTAGAAAGGGCGTCAAACCTGAGATTAGGAGGGTGCCCGGCTTCGACGTCATAGATGAGGCCATTGGGAGGGCTACAGAGATGGGGAGGCCGGTCCACTTCACGAAGGGTTTAGCATCGCTATACTCCTCGGAGGCTCCCCAGACCATCGCGGGCCTATCAATCCTCAGTTATGTAGCCAGGAAGTGCGCCCAGAATGGTATACCTCTGATAACCACCATCTATGTGGCTGAGACGATACCCTTGGTGATTCAGATGTATAGGGAGGCCGCTGCTGTGGCTGGGGTTCCTGAGTGGGTTAACGAGTACAATATTCGGTACATGTCAAGCCACAGGTTCACATACGCCACAGGAGTTCAAGGTGTGCTCCAGAGGGAGAGGCCGGCAGCCAGCTTCCTCATGGGGTACTTCATGGCTGAGGCCCTAATATTCGCCGAGTCCGGGTTTCTAGCAGGGGCCATGCAGGTCGCTGGAACCGCCTCAACGAGCCAGACACCCTTCTTCGTGGCCGTCTGCGACTACACCCTCCTAGGAGATGAGCTCTTCGCAGCAGGCGCATATCTATCTGGAGAACCTGTCCAGGTCGCTAGTATAGCGGGACAGGATGTGGGCAAGTACTGGGCCAATATCCTGCTCATGGTGGGGCTGATCCTCTCCGCGGTGGGGAGTAACTGGTTGATCAACCTGTTGAAGTTATAGGAGGCGATGAGATATGTCGCTTCTGAGGCAGAGGGAGATTCCCATAGGGATCACGTTGATAGCGGGTTTCCTGATGCTCATTGATTACTATTTCAGAGCTGAGATCCCGCAGGTAGCGGGGATCTCGACCACCGTGCAGAGATGGGCCGTCATAATAGCAGCATTCGCCCTCCTCATCGGGCTGATCAATATCACCCGAATACATTTGAACCATCTTATGAAGAGGACGAGGGGCCAATGGATCTTCAGCGTATGGTGCCTATTCATAATGTACTTAATGATAGTAGTCGGCCTATTCGGAACCGTGAGGCACCCTATTTATCAGTGGCTCTACACTAACATCTTTCTCCCTATAGACGCGGCGATGTACTCCATACTCGCCCTTTTCATCTCCTCCGCGGCCTATAGGGCCTTCAGGGCTAGGAATTTTGAGGCCTTCCTCATGTTAGCCAGTGGGATAATCACCATGATGATGAATGCCCCGATAGGGGAGATCATCTGGAAGGGCTTCCCAGTGGTCGGAGACTGGATAATGATGGTGCCTAATGTAGCCGCTCAGAGGGCCTTTCTAATCTGCGCCGTTGTTGGGGCCGTCTCATTAGGGATCAGGACGCTCCTAGGGATGGAGAGGGGCTACCTAGGGAGGGAGGAGTAGAGGTGGAGAGGAAAGGATTCTGGGATAGACTTCAGAGTATCGACCACAGGATCCTCTACGCCGCCGTGATAGTGGTCATAATAATACCTCTCCTACGCCCCTTGGGCCTTCCCATCACAGTCACAGATGCCACCCTGAAGGCCTATAAGGCTGTTGATGAGTACGCTAAGCCGGGCTCCGTCGTCGTCATAGCCTTCGAGTTCATAGCCGGGAACTGGCCAGAGATGGGGCCGATAGCCGTGGCCATGACCCAGCACGTCTTCAATAAGCCTGATGTGAGGATCATCATCCTAGCGATGGGGAGGGATGAGGGCCCAATCCTAGCGGAGAGGACCTTGAGATACGTCGATAAGAAGGGGAAGGAGTATGGGAGGGACTATGTGAACCTGGGCTTCTTCGCGGGTGGGGAGGCCGCCATGGCGGCCTTCGCCAGGGATATCCCGGGGCTCGTGAAGAAGGACTACTATGGAACGCCGATAGAGGGTCTCCCCGTCATGAGCGGCCTAAAAAGCCTAAGCGACATAGACCTATTCATATGCCTCTGGTCAGGGACCCCGGGCTGGGTTGAGTACCTCCGCCAGTGGCAGACACCATATGGAATCGCATGTGTTGGAGGAACCCTGGGGATAGTCGGACCCGGGGCTCAGCCATATGTGGCGGCCGGTCAACTCAAGGGGCTCGTCGTTGGCCTGAGGGGTGGGGGAGAGTATGAGAAGTTGATCAACAAGCCTGGGGAGGCCACCGCCGGGTTGGATGCGATCTCTACAACCCACATCCTGATATTCGTATGCGTAATCCTAGGGAACATAGGGTACTTCGCAGCCAGGGGGGCAAGGAGGAGGGAGGGCTAATGGCCGACGTGATGACGGAACTCGGGGTCTGGGTAGCCGCCGCCTACATGCTGATGATATACAGCTACCCGTTCAAGGATACTCCGCTGTTAAGTTCGCGGAGCACACGATGCTAGGCCTAGGGGTAGCCATAACCACCGTGATGGGCATTAGAAACATACTAGACATCGCCATCGGAGGTTTAATAACAAAGGGGGAGACCACCTGGATAGTACCGATCATCCTCGGGGTTCTTCTGTTCACAAGGTTCTTCAGGCAGGTTGCGTGGCTGAGCCGATGGCCCCTAGCCCTCCTCGTCGGAATAGGGATAGGAATATCCCTAGGTAGCGGAATAGATGCAAACTTCATCACACAGATCCGATCGACCATAACCGGTGTAAAAGACATAAACCAGGCACTTCTCGGAGTGATGGTAATATTAACCATCACCTACTTCATCTTCTCCATAGGCAAAGCCCAGAGGGAAAAGGGTGTCCTAAAATACACCGCGCAGCTTGGAAGGTACATAATGATGATATGCTTCGGGGCATTATTCGGAAACACCGTGATGACGAGGATGGCCCTATTCATAGGCCAGATGAGATTCCTACTATTCGACTGGCTTAAATTAGGCTAGAGTCAAACCCATTTTTTTATAGGTGATTGTTAGTATCCCATGTTTTATGAGAAGGTTTAGACGAAAATTCAAATCGATTCTGATCTATTTTAAAATGATGAGTTAAGTTGAAGTAGATAGCATAACTAGCAAGGTCTTCATGCCTTCATGTTCTGGATGAGGCTAAAGAGTCAATGGATAAGAGCAGAGATCTAGTCATAATTCTGTGTGATTCAACTAAGTAGTATGGAGCTCTAAGCTCCAATCAGGGAGGCGGTCTCTAAACTTAAGAAATCTAGAACTAGAAACTTGAAGAAAGGGCTTTTACATCGAGGACAGTAACCCAATGTACACCCTCTAGTTTAGCAATCGGCCATGGTTTTAGCTACCATCCATCTCTAAACCGGGTGTTTCAGATCACATTTAAGTATGATTGTAAATTTTTTTAACAATGATGGACGAAAGGAGCGTCGTCATGCCAGCGGTGAGGATCCCACGGGAGCTCTGGCTCTACCTAGAGGAGATTATGAGGAGGAAGATGTTCTCCTCTAAGGCTGAGCTTGTGAAGGATGCACTCAGGGAGTATGTCTCCCATAACCGAGAGCTCTTACATGACTTTGAGATCCTCTCCGCGGCTGTTAAGCTTAAGAGGGGGAGGTTTGAGGATGAGGAGAGGGAGAGAAGGCTGCTCGAGTGGCTTAGGGAGTTACGCTCTAAACACCAGTGTTCTCCTTCGCCACCGTTACGCAGCCAGTGATGTGACTGAGGCCCTAGTGGGCTCAGGAATCATAAACCTCGTCACCCTCTCCGAGTCCTCTACATCGTTTGTAGGGGCGAGGAGGCCTCCAAGGCTCTTTCATATGTGGAGGAACTCGCTGAGAGGAGTAGGCTGGCTCCATCTGAGCTGGTGGCCCCGGTAGCTGGCCAGTTCAAGTGCCGCTTCCTAGTCTCATTGGCTGATGCCTGGGTCCTCGCCACGGGTAAGGTTATGAATGTCCCCTGCCTCTTCGCTCATAGGGAGAAGGAACTCACCTCACACCTCATTGCCATCAGAAGGGAGGTGGAGGTGCACTTCCTCGATGAACTCCTCTGAGTATTCTCCGCCAAAACTTAGAAAGGGAGGAGAATGGCTTTTAATCTATATTTGAACAAATTGATATCCCACGTTTCCAAAATATGAAGGAGTTTTACAAGAAAAATTTAGATGAAAATTTTAAATCCATATTTAATCAATTTTAAAATGGTGATTTATTAGAAGGAATTACTAATAATAAGGTCTTCATACCCTTCATGTCATGAACCGAGGTTAAAGAGGCCATAGATGAGGGTAAAGATCTGTTTATAATACCCTGCAGTTCAAATGAGCA
>JAGTQJ010000124.1:0-2534 GCA_018396515.1 Candidatus Bathyarchaeota archaeon
CCTAGAGGCTCTGGAGGGTTCATTGGGGATATTCCTTGAAGCCTAAGTGAGAGGGCGCAGAATCCCCTAGCAGCCGCCTTAACATCGGTTAGGGAGACCCTCTCATCAGGCCTATGGGCGAGAGATGGATCTCCGGGGCCGAAGCCAACCGTCGGGATACCCAGCGTCCCGGCTGTAGCGACCCCGTCGGTGCTGAACCTCCAAACGGCCGTCTCAGGCCTATACCCCAATGAACCCTCCAGAGCCTCTAGGCATAGGGTCACCAGTCGGCTTCCGGGATCTGTGAGCCATCCTGGGAAGTACTGCTGTACAGCTACTCGGAGCCCTGTATAACATGTCATCTCATCGACCATCAACTCGACCTCGGCTTCGGGGGCCAGCCCCTTCATCTCCTCGAGAACCCGCTCCAGGCTCTCCCCTGGTATGAGCCTCCTATCAACCAGGATCTCGCATAGATCTGGAACTACTGGGCCCTCCGGGCTGCTTCTTATCCCTGTCACGGCCATTGAGCCAGCGCCTAGAAATGGATCCCTAGGGAGGTGCTCATTCGCCTGCCTCAACCTTTCGATCACCGGGATCATTCGATATATGGAGTTTACACCCAGCTCAGGCATGCTGGCGTGGCTCGTCAAGCCACGGGTAGTTATCTTGAAAACGGTTCTACCCCTCTGACCTATGCTCAGCTTCAGGTCTGTGGGCTCCCCTAAAATGCATGCCTCAGGCCTCGGCACCCTCCTCCCGATTATCTCGCTTAGGGCTACACCTTCATTCGTCTCCTCGTGAACTACGCATGTGACGACCACCCTTTCAGAGGGCTCCGAGGCCGCGCAGCCGTATATCATGGCCGCGAGGGAGGCCTTCATATCGACTGCTCCCCGTCCGTAGATCACGTCCCCATCGATCTCCGCAGCGTAGGGTGGATGGCTCCAGCTTTCCGGTGAGCCCTCCGAGACGTGATCCATATGGCCGTCGAATATCACTGGCCTCCCCCCCTCCCCAAGAATCCCTATTACGTTCCCCATCTCATCCACTGTCACATCGTACCCGAGGGGTTCCATCTCATCGACGATGAGTTCAGCAAGCTCTTCCTCATGTCCTGAGAGGCTCGGTGTCCTTATCAGTCTCCTCAGAAAATCTATCATATGGGGTTCGTTATCTTTCAGCCTTCTGAGATGCCTCTCCATCATCCCCACCCTAGACCCTCCTTCAGCCGATGAGCCTTCCGAATCTGTCCACCTCCTGCCTCCTGATCCTAGTGCTCGAGACCGGTTTGCCATCCTCTGCTAGGACCATCTTGATGCAGAAGATGAGGAGGGGCTTCAGCCCCCTCTTGGTTCTGAGCTGGTTTATCTCCTCGGCCCTCCACTCCGTCTCCTCGCTGACCACTATGCCCTCCATCTCCTCGCTATCTATGGTTGGCCCATAAGGGTCGTCGAGCGGTATTATCTCAGCCCTCTCCAGGAGGCCATTCTCGGATAGGAATTGTTTAAGCTCCCTGAGCCTCTTCTCATAGCAGTCTACATGGTGATCCTTATGCATCGCTCTCGCGAACTCGTCGGAGGTCAAACCTATGATGACCCTATCGGCGACATTGAAGGCCTCGAGGAGTAGGGCGTGATGTCCAATATGAAGGGCGTCGAAGGTCCCTCCCACGCTTACGAGTTTTAGACGCGCCTCCATGTCAGGCCAGCTCTTCTCCCCTTTTATTCGTGGAGCCTTGACTCCACGAATAGAGACCCTTGAAGTATAAATCAGATATCCTAGGTAATTTTAAATAAATTTGTCTCCACCCTTAATGTAATAAAGGAGCGTTAAAGGATTTGGCTGAGCTTTCAAGTCGCATATCTGGCTTCTACAGGCTTGGGCTTGAGGAGAGGCTCAAGATAATATCATCGAGGGCAGGTCTATCGACTGAGGAGATGGAGAATCTAAGGTCAGGCGGAGGCCTCACCCTAGAAGTTGCGGATAGGATGATCGAGAACGTGATAGGGATCATGGCTTACCCCTTCGCGGTGGCTGTAAACTTCAGAATTAACGGGCGGGACTACCTGGTTCCCATGGTTCTTGAGGAGCCCTCCGTCGTAGCGGCGGCAAGCAACATGGCCAGGCTGATGAGGGAGGGTGATGGGATAAGGGCCTGGAGCAGCGAGCCGATAATGATAGGTCAGATACAGGTCGTGGAAGTACCAGACATGGAGAAGGCTGAGAGGGCCATACTGATGGCTAAGCCCAAGCTCCTTGAGATAGCCAACTCTAAGGACCCGGTGCTCGTGAGGCTCGGGGGTGGGGCCAGGGATATCGAGACCCGCGTCATTGAGACAGAGGCGGGGAGGATGCTCATCATCCATGTTCTAGTTGACTGCAGGGATGCCATGGGAGCTAACGCCGTCAACACCATATGTGAATCATTAGCCCCCTACGTCGAGGATATCACGGGGGGAAGAGCTCTGCTCCGTATAATCTCCAACCTGGCCGACCGGAGGCTCGTCAGGGCTGAGGCTCTGGTTAGAAAGGAGGACATCGGAGGGGAGAGG
>JAGTQJ010000124.1:2626-4268 GCA_018396515.1 Candidatus Bathyarchaeota archaeon
AGCGGTCGCCCTCGCCACCGCTCAGGATCACAGGGCTCTCGAGGCTGGAGCTCACGCCTACGCTGCTAGGGATGGGCAGTACCGCTCCCTGAGCAGATGGTCGAAGAACGAGGACGGAGACCTTGTGGGCTTCCTAGAGATGCCCATGGCGGTCGGCACGGTGGGAGGGGCCACGAGAACCCATCCCATCGCCAGAACAGCCCTAAAGATTCTCGGGGTCTCCTCCGCTAGGGAGCTCGCCGAGGTAATGGCGGCAGTTGGACTTGCCCAGAACCTGGGAGCCCTTAGGGCCCTAGTCCAGGAGGGGATCCAGAAGGGGCATATGAGGCTACACGCGAGAAACCTTGTGATCATGGCTGGAGCGGAGGGGGAGATGATAGATAAGGCCGTCGACCTACTTGTAGAATCCGGAGAGATACGTTTCGACAGGGCACAGGAGATCGTAAGACGGCTGAAGGAAGAAGGAAAATTAGGATAGCTCATCTGCCCCCAAACCGCCCATGTTTATGATTACTAAATCCCATAAAATGAGGTATTCCACCCAATCAGGACAGGTTAAGTTAGAATAGTCTTTTATGTATCGAAAACAATCTATATCTTGAGAGAATGAGGCCCTGGCTCCTGAATATCCTAGCATGCCCGATGGATAAGCATCACCCTCTAGAGGCCTACTTCTTCACATGGGAGACAGACGACCAAAAGATGAAGGCGATATCGTTGGGAGCAGGGGAGGTATCCCATCACTTCAGGAAGGGATATGGACACCTAGCTAAGCAGATAAGGGATGGGACCATAAGCCCTCCAGCCATAAGGGCCATCAGGGATCTCAGTGAAAGTGAGTATTCGAAGCTCCTCCTAGAAAAGGCGATTGAGGCTATAGGCCGCTTGGAGGCTGTGGGGGAGATCTCTGAGGATGAACTCCTTAGAGGTTTCGGGAGGGAGATCGATGTGCTATACAGGTTTCTCAACCTGATAGAGGTGGATGAAGGCCTCCTTGTATGTACAAATTGTGGCAGATGGTATCCCATAGGCTCGGCTGTTGAGACAATACCTGAGCTGCTACCAGACGAGTTGAGGGATAAGGATAAGGACCTATCCTGGATGGAGAAGTGGAGGAGATTAATCCCCATCAATGTGGTGGAGGATGGTAAACCCTTCAACCTCAGGAGTAGAAGCTGAACAAAATCCCCATCTGATGTAACCCTTTTAATTAGAGAGCTGAAATATAATGATCGATGCCCGCGAGCCGCCCTGATAAGACGAGGTACTTTCTCGATATAGCCCTAGCTGTTGCAGCCCGTTCGACCTGCCTTAGGAGGAGGATCGGCGCCGTGATCGTGAAGGACGACACGATAGTGGGAACGGGTTATAATGGGACCGCGAAGGGGGTGATCAACTGTTACCAGGCTGGATGCATAAAGGACGAGCTAAACCTCCCCTCCCAGAGCTCATATGACCTCTGCCCCGCCGTCCACGCCGAGGAGAACGCCATAATAAACTCAAATCGGGCTGACAGGGTCGGGGCGACCCTCTACATAGCCGGGGTGGAGGCGGATGGAAGATATACCTCAGCATTCCCGTGTCAGAGGTGCAGGAGGAAGATAATAAACTCGGAGATAGAGGAGGTGGTGATCCTGAAGGA
>JAGTQJ010000125.1 GCA_018396515.1 Candidatus Bathyarchaeota archaeon
TATCTGGGATAGCTCCCTTAGACCTCTCTTCATCACATCTCCGAGGCTTCTGGTATATCCCAACGCTAGGCTCGTCGTCGTCATCGAGCCCGCTGCCGAGCCTACATCCCCAAGCCCATCTATTATTACCGGGTATAACATAACCAGTCCGGGGGCTTCACTCATCTGCTCAGCCCTCCCAGACATGAAGATCCCGTTGAGGCTTCCGAAGATGCTGGCTAATCCTATCGAGGCCACCCCCTCCCTCGTGGTCTTTGAGAAAAACTGGTTCTTTCTATGAAGTCTAAATAGAGAGATACAGTAGAACATCATTATTAGGAATAGACTTCCAGCTAGGTAGAACCCCCATCTATACGCGAGTATCAGCATAGAGACCGCCACAAATGAGAGGGATACGAGCACATCGTTCACAGATGATAGGATGGGATAGACCAGTATGTCCGGGTCGAGCCCCTTCTTATAGGCCTCTACCCCAACGAGGAGGGTTATTGGAATTGAGATGGAGTTGGCGATCATGCATGAGATCGTTGGCACCACGAGGTATATGGGCATCTGATCAAAAGATGAAAACTTGAATATCAATCCAAATATGAAAGATGCTATTCCAATGATGACCGTGTCGATGAAAGTAAGAAAAAATATTGCTCTATTAAGATTCAAATAATAATCAGTGTTTCTCCTAAGCCTCGGCAGTATAAGTCCGAGGTGGAGCATCGTTGAGAGGTTACCTGAGTATAGACCACTCAGGTTTCCCCTGACTGTTAGGATGGGTGGGTATAGGGCGAGGATCCAGGGGTGTTCGACGAACATAGGGCTTAGAGTCGTTACTATGCCTCCCCCGATGAATCCAATGAGGTTTATGGAGAAGGCTAGGAGGGCCTCTACGAAATTTGATTGGCGAATATCCCCCATCCTTTTGATGATCATCCAGGCGCCTTTAAGGGCAATTGAGATATTCTTGAGGGTTGACCCTCCCCAGCCCCTCATCCTCCTCAGATGGTTGACTATCCGCTGGGGCCTTTTCTCCATCCCCCCTCCCCTCCCCATTCATCCTCATCGCCTCTAGATAGAAAGAAGAGATTATTGAGAAGGGACCATCTTTAACTCGCTTAAAAGTTTTATGAGATAGGAGGAGCTATTTTAAGGCTGGAACCTCTAGGAGGGTATTGTAAATGGGGCCTCTCGGTGTCAAAGTGCTCCTCTTCAATCTAAATGAGTCGACCATAAACCCCCCTATTTCAAGTCCCCTCAACTCCATAATTCTCTTAGATAGCCTTTCCATGTTTCTCCCTGAGCGGACACGTGCGACCGTGAGATGCGGTGAGAAACCCCTCCTCTCAGGGGGGAGGCCACACCTCGCGAGTGCCTGATTTATCTTTCCATAAAGGTCTAAGAGTTCGACATTACCACTGGCAATACCTATCCAAACAACATTTATCCTCCTTAGGTCGGGGAAGGCCCCAACCCCCTCAAAGAGGATATTAAAGGGCTGGAAACTGATCGTTGAGAGCTCCATCTTTACCCTCTCGACTAGGCTTTTCTCAATCTCCCCGAGAAAACGTAAGGTTACATGGAGGTTCTCTGGCTCAACTGGTTTGATGTCTGCACCAGTCTCGGATAGGGCCTCCTGAACTTCTATCACCCTCCTCTTTGCATCTCCATCAGGGAAGTCCACGGCTACAAATACTCGCAATATCTCTCCCATTCAACCACCCTCAAGTAAACTCTTAATCGAGCAATAAATCATTTAAAAGCCTAACTGATAAGGGCAATAAACGCATTCATAGTAATACGACTATAGATATCCAGGATTAAATAAATTTTTGGCGAGCTAAAAATTTATTTCCATATAGAATTGTCACTCCATAACCTACTTCATCCCATTTCTAGACACTCTTGTCAAGGTTGAGGTAGAAAATGGGCTCAGTAAAGCGGAAGTCAGAATGGCTACTTCCATCGCTTGGGCAAGTTCACTTCGTTCATGGCCACAATGCCAGCATCCATAAGGATGAAGGAAGGCAGCGAGGGGTTTGGTCACGGCTGGTTTAGCCACGCTCTACTACCATGTAGGATCCTTCTTTAACACTGACCACCACAATGGGTATATGAGGAATTCTTCCAAAATAGAAAGCATACGAAAAAGCCAAAGAGGAATGATAGGGGACTCTTTACCCAAAAGGAGCCACAAACAAGAGTCAAAAATGGAATAAAATTCTTGGCGGGTCTGGGGGATTAGCCTAAAATTTTATTCCATTTGGATTCGTTATCCGAGCATGCACGATGATCTGCAAGGCCAGTATTCGGCGATCTGTATATTTATATGCAGAAAATGATTCAGTAATAATATGCATATTTCAATTATACTATTACCTCTTCTACTCTCACCATTCCTCGAAGTTTTTCATGTCGATTTGAAGTTGTAGACATCGTTGGAGATAGTATGAGGATTAGACTTAGGTTTACCACTGGCATTGTCAGCTCCTCTGTAGAGTATTGGTCTGATAAATCCTGGGAGGGGCTCATAATTAAGATTTTTGAAGGAAAGGAAACATCATATGAATATTCAAGAAGAGAAAGTATTGTTTTTCAAAATGTATCTATAGAGTGTGAAAAATGTGTGTCAAAAATATTATGTTTCCAGGGGCGACCCATATGGTGACTGTATATGTTTATAAAAATGTTCCGGTACTTATAATAGAATCATATATTATAAATTCGGTCCTCAATGTGGCATCACCCCAATCTTGCTTTTATGATAATGGGATTGGGCTGATCGAGTTCCGGTTCTATTCAGATAGGGCCTTTAAAACCCCTTTGGATAAGGCCTTTAAATGAGCATTAGTGATTTTCTATTGGACGGGTAAGGCCCCGGGAAACCATGCCCGTTTGGGTGGGAGGGGTTCGCGCCCGAGGGGGAGTACCGGGGGACCGTCCGGCCTATTCTCTCAACCCCAGAACAGTCGGTATCCCCCTTCGATATATATTCTTGAGGTTTAGGAGGTTGAGGTTCTTCGCTTTTAGGGGATGTGGAGGGCTATGGTTTGTGTAGCCTTATGGTGAGTCCAAGGTTTTCAGCTACTGCTGATATCTGCTCGAAGTCCTCATCGTATGTTGATAGCTCTTCGCCTCTTTCTACAACGACAGCTGCTGTGAGGAGGTGTGAGAATGCCTGTGGTCTACCCATCTTGAGAAGCTCCAATTGTAGTTTATGGGCGAGGAGGTAGTCTCCCTTTATGGGGAAGATCACCCTCCCCCTGAAGCGCTTGTAGTGGACTATTCTAGGATACTCGACGAAGGTCACTGCGGTGATGTCTTCCTCGATAAGCTCTCTAGCTTTAATCCTCTCCACGACCACACTGATGTCGAGTATCATGAGATAAGCCTCTCCTTCTCCCTCCTCTCAAGCTCCTCGACATCATAGACCTCCAGCTCCTTGACGAGTTCCTCAGGCCTAACCCCAAGCTCCCTCCTGAGATCATCGATATTGACAGCCCCGCCGAGCTCCGCAAATATCCTCTCCATGATCCTCCTAGCATCCTCCTCAGAGAGCCAAGAGGGTATCTCGACACGGATCACCTTACCCATATATACCCCCACGAATACAAACCACAGAATGGTGATTTAAAGAGAGCGTGGAAAGCCTACCATGCTCCTGAGCAATATGCCCCCTCCTCTGCCTGGACGAGTCTATAAAACCTTCTAAACAGCCTCCTCAACAAGATTACTATCTCCCCCTCCCCTTAGACCTGGATTTAGTTCTATTCAGCTCTGCTCCCTCTGGGTGAAAATATAGCTTCTCAACTCTCGACTCCAAATCTCAGCCCTTTTCCGTTCCCAACTGTTGGGAACTTGAAAGGGGCTTGATTCCTGCCCTTTTTTTTGAAAGGGGGCTGTTTTCTATGGCTGATCATTGTTCCCAACTGTTGGGTACTTATTTTTTCTCTGCAAGGGGAGAGGTTGAATCCGAGGACCCTGAGGAAATTGATGGGGGTCATATATATAAAGGCGTTAATAAAGCTCTTCGAGAGGTGTTCTCCTTTAGTCAGAAAAGGAGGAATAATAGCTTTTCACGACATTGTCCATGGTGAGTCAGTAAACTTTGGTGGCGTGCCAAAGTTCTGTAGCGAACTTACAACGTCTCAATTATATAGAACTCGTCAAGAATTGTAAACAAGGCGAAAATGGTATAGGCTTCATATTTTTGTAGAGCTTAAGTTCACAGGTCCTTATAAAACCGTAGCATGGAAACCCGAACACAAC
>JAGTQJ010000127.1 GCA_018396515.1 Candidatus Bathyarchaeota archaeon
GCGATGAGCCTAGCGGGATCTGGAAGGTTCACCCTCCTCTGGAGGTCTTCAAAGCTCTTGAACGGCTCTTTCTCCCTTTGCTCCAATATCTGCCACATAAGCTTCTTCCCTATTCCCGGGATGAGCTCCATTGAGTGCATCCTCGGAGTTATCGGCTGAGATGTGTTGAAAAAATCTATGAACCTCTTCTCTTGGGACCTAACTATGGTCTCAATGACCCCTGGGAGCTCAGCCTTGGCCGTAGAGGTGAGATCGTCATAGGAGATCCTTCCGAGGACGTGGTCTATCTTTGTCCTCCCAAACTTCCCTATATAGATCCTCTCCCTGACCGTGAAATCCACGTTCCTATGGGGCACGGCCTCCAAAAGGGTGAAGAAGGCCTCACCTACCAGTTGAACGAGGCCCCTTCCATAGGGGTGACGGGGGACACCGGGCTTGCCATGCGGGAGGAAGTCCAACACGTAGGCATACTCCTCATATTTCTTGCCCTCTCGCTCCAAGCTTCCACCTCTCCGACCACTATAACTAAGATTCAGCCTGCTCTGTATCTCTTGACTATCTCTAGGATCTTGTTAAGGGCCTCCTCCGAGACTATCCTTTGGCGTCCAAGCAGAGTTCTAACCTCTTCTACGCTTTCGGGTAGGCAGTTGGCTATCTGAACAGCCGTCCTCCTTTCGAGTAGGGCCTCGTTCATGAGGGTTTCAACGAGCTCGGCGGCTCTATCGGCGGGGAGCTTGGAGAACTTCGAGGCGTAGTCCAAAACCCTGCGTTGGAGGGGGTCCAGCTCCTCCTCTCCCTCTAGAAGCCTCTTGGCCTCGGCTACGGTTATCTCCTTCTTAGAGATCAACATCTCCTAATCTAACATCTCCTAAGATGCTCAGGGGAGGCTATGATGAGCTTTGAGATCTTCCTTTGAGGGATCTCTATAACGTATGCTCTCCCCCTCTTCTCGACGACGGTTCCTGTTCTCCCCTGGTAACGGCGGTGGGGCGTCCCCTTGTGGACCGCGGGGTCTATGTCTATTATAACCTTCTCCCCTATCTCGTATTTTGTGAGGAGCCTACTTAGGCCCAGCTTCCCCTTCTCCCTCACGGGCTTCGTTAGGGCCTTTCTGCTCTTTCTTCTAGGACCCGATGACTTTCCCAATCCTCACCCTCACCCCATCTTTGTGGGGAGAAGCCTCATCAGCCCTCGCCTCCCCTTGAGCTGTTTGAGCATCCTCTTCATTAACTCATACTGTTTTATAAGCTCTCTCACATCCCTCTCCTCCGTTCCAGATCCCCTAGCTACACGTCTAATCCTGGAGGCGTCCAGAATCCTCGGGTTTTCCCTCTCCTCCTTGGTCATCGACTGGATCATCGCCCTCCACCTTTTCAACTTCTCCTCGGCGACATCGAACTGCTCATCCTGGAGCTGATACCCCAATCCAGGGAGCATCGTTAGTATCTTCCTTAGAGGGCCAAGCTTCCTCATCTCCTCGAACTGCTGGTACATGTCTGAGAGTGTGAATCTCCCGGAGAGAATGGCCTTGACATCTCTCTCAGATACCTTGACCTCTGCCTCCTCAACCTTTTTGACGAGACCCTCTATGTCCCCCATCCCAAGAAGCCTCGAGATGAATCGGGCGGGGATGAAGGGCTCCAGGTCTTCGATCTTCTCCCCCGTTCCGATGAACTTTATCTTGGCACCCGTCGCGGCCACGGATGAGAGGGCCCCGCCACCCCTCGCGGAGCCGTCGAGCTTCGCTATTATTATGGAGCCTATGTTTGTGGCCTTGTTGAAGGCCTCAGCCTGAGCGGCTGCCTGCTGCCCTATGGTTCCGTCAACAACCAAGATCACCTCGTTTGGGGCAATGGCTTCAGAAAGGCTTCTCATCTCCTCCAAGAGGGATCTCTCCTCCTTATGGCGGCCTGAGGTGTCGACGATGATCACGTCGTGGCTCTTAAACCTCTCCAACCCCCTCCTCGCTATGGCTATTGGATCCCTCTCACCGGGCTCACCATAGAAATCGATGTTCACGGATTCGGCCAGCTGTCGAAGCTGGTCATAGGCTCCAGGCCGGAAGGTGTCGGCGCATATGAGGCCGACCTTAAATCCCCTCTTCTGGAGGAACCTAGCCAGCTTCGCCGCCGTTGTCGTCTTCCCTGAGCCCTGGATCCCGACTAGCATGAGGATGTTCTGTCTACCGGCCTTTATCTCTAAGGGCTCCTGCCTCTCCCCCACGAATCTCGTGAGCTCGTCGTAGACGACCTTCACTATATGCTCCCTTCGGCTTATCCCGGGGGGGAGCCTCTCCTCGAGAGCCCTCTTCTCTATGTTCTTCGAGAGCTCGAGGACTAGCTGAACGTTCACGTCCGCTTGGAGTAGGGCCCTCTGGAAATCCCTGACTAGTTCCCTGACTAACTCTTTATCAACCACCTGCGCCCTCAAGATCTTCCTGAGGGCCTCATAGAGGGATGACCCGAGCCTCTCTAGTACCATTAGACAGCACGATTCCGGAGCATGAGAGGTATTAACACGATATCTTTTATATTTGATGTTCTGCGTCTCAAGTACCCTTTATATCTTTAGGGATTCATGGCATCTTCAGGGCGGCTGCTACTATTAGGGGGAAGAGGATCGTTGCGTCTCCATATATGTTGGATATCTTATCCCCCCTCACCTTCCCCCAGCTTATTGCCTCCCTCAGCGGCGCTCCGCTGAGGCTCCCGTCATCCTCTCTTGCGGAGGTTATCTGTACAGCGGCGTCCAGTCCTCCCCTTAAGGTGTTCATGTAGAGGACGTGGTGTTTCGGAACTCCTCCCCCTAGGATTATCGCACCCGCCTTCTTGGCTTCGTATACGATGTCTGCGAATAGATCGAAGTCCTTGATGGGGTTGAGGAGGAGGGTTTCCCGCTTCGAGTACATCCATAGTGGGATCCCGAGCATCGAGTCTAATAGGCAGGGGCTGAATACTGGGACTCCACGCTCAGCGGCGTTATGGAGTATTGAGTCATCATCCTTGACCCTTAACCCAACCTCCCTCAGGAGCTTATGGATTGGTATATCTACTTTGTCATCTCGAGGTATCTCGTCGAGTATGCTCCAGATATAACTCTCCAGCTCAGCGAAGGCCCTGGCCTCTATGTAGATGTCATAGATCCTGTTGAGGCCCTTTCTTTGTAGTTTCTTATCCTCGGCCTCCGAGTCCCCTATGATATGGACTCTCCCCATGGCCTCTATCAGGTCGTGAACCACGTTCGCCCCCGTAGTGACTATGGCATCGATATATCCTCCTCTTATGAGGTCGGTGAATATGAGGCGCATTCCGCTCGGGACCAAGGGGCCTGAGAGGGTGATGAAGGTGGTGTACTCCTCATCTGAGAACATCTCCGCCAGGATCTCCGTAGCCCTCCCCAACCTTCCAGCCCCTATAACCCCAGCTCGCCTCATCTCCTCTGCGAGATCTCTGACGCTCATCCCCGGCTTTAGCCGTATATGCTCTACTCGCTTCATCGATGAGGCCTTCTATGGCTCAGCCTTTCACCCTCTGGATCCTGTACCTGCCCATAATGTTCCAGTATTCAACCTCCTTTCCAGCTTCCAGCCTTGACCTTATCTCCTCCTCCCTTGGCAGGTTGACCTCGAAGACCTCGTAGGATTCCAGATCCATAAGCTGGACGCTGGTCTCCCCTACGGAGATTATCTGGGCATTCCTCTTGTCTATTATCGGGATCTGTATGGAGGCGTCGACGGGGCTGACGAAGCTACGCTTGCTATCGTCAAGCAGGCTGATGCCCGTACATCGGAACTTCGCGCTCCCATGCTTACCCGGTTTACTCTTATCAATTGACACGATCCTGCAGGGCTCTCCATCGATTACGGCGTAGGAGCCCACCTTCAGTTCTCCAACCCTCCCTATCCTGAAGGACAAGTCCATCAACCACGCTTCTCCCCGAAAGATTGAAGATAGGGAAGATAAATGTTATCATTCCACTTGAATATTCTTCCAGCACCCATGCCAACCCATTTATCCCTCTATGGATTGGCCCCTAATAAAGGAGAAGCTCATGAAGATCGGTGGGGTAAGTTCGATCACCAAAGATCCCATCATAAAATTTTTTTTCCCAAAAAGAGGGATACTTATTAATATTACATCTTGTCTATTATCTCTATGTGTGAAGGTTATAAAGGTGGTGGAAATCTGTTAAATTTTGA
>JAGTQJ010000126.1:0-2837 GCA_018396515.1 Candidatus Bathyarchaeota archaeon
TGATTTCAGTGATCTTGGCTTGAGCTATGTGCTTAAGGTTGAGGATGGGAGGCTTGCTGACCTCAGGAGCGGAGGTGAGGAGAGCCCTGACATTAGGATCACCATACCTTCCGACGTCTTTCTGAACGTGCTGGAGAAAAAGACGAACCCTATTAAGGAGTATAGCCTGGGGAGAATAAAGATTAAGGGCTCTATGTCCGACCTTATGAGGATGAGAAAGCTACTATTTTGAAGGCTCCTGGTTGAAGGCCCTGATAACGGCTGAGTTCGACGAGACCCAGCTTAAAAGGCTTGAAGGCGTGGTTCAGGTCGAGTATAGGAGCTGGAGGAAGACAGGAACCGTTCTCTCGGAGAGGGAGCTTTCCACCCTCATCAGGGAGCTCAACTCTGATATTCTGATCGTAGAGCTTGAAAATGTGGATGAGGAGGTCATTAGGGAAACGAACTTGAGGCTTATAGGCCTCTGTAGGAGTGATCCGCAGAGGCATGTGGACCTTAATGCGGCGAGCCTGAAGAGGGTTCCCGTGATATACACTCCCGGTAGGAATGCTAATGCTGTCGCAGAGCTTACGCTCGCCCTGATCCTCTCCCTCATGAGAAGGGTTGTGGCTGCAGACAGGCTTTTGAAGGCGGGCCTTGAGATTAGGGACATGAAAGACTTCATCACCACCTATAACAGGCTTCAGGGAGTGGAACTTAGGGGTAAGACTGTTGGGATCATCGGCTTTGGAAGGATAGGTAGGCTCGTTGCTGAGAGGATGAGGTGCTTCCCAGTTAGGCTCCTAGTATACGACCCTTACGTGGAAGACAAGACCACAGAGGGCTATGGCTGCGTGAAGGTTGAGCTTACGGACCTCCTGAGGGAGTCTGACATTGTGACGCTGCATGCCTCGATAACAGAAACCTCAGTAGGGATGATAGGGGAAAAGGAGATCAGCCTCATGAAGCCTTCAGCCTACCTTCTAAACCTCGCGAACCCCTTGCTCATCGATGAGGATGCCCTGTATCAGGCCCTGAAGGAGGGTAGGATCGCGGGAGCAGGCCTAGACGTGGTCTCAGATCAACCGGTAACCAGCTCAGAAAGGTTTCTGAAGCTGGACAACGTGATCCTAACCCCCCACATCGGTGGGAACACGGTTGAAACAGTCTATAATCACTCTAAAATGATCGTGGACGACGTATTCAGGTTCCTAGATGGTAAGAAGCCTATTCACCTCCTAAACCCAGAGGTTTACGCGGATGAGTGAGGCCGTGATCATAGTGGACCTTGGAAGCAGCAACATCAGAGCTTATCTCATAGATAGCCAGAGGGGGATAGTAGCTTCAGCGAGGAGAAACTGGAGCACCATCGTCCACCAGGAACTCGAACTCATCGTTGAGCACGATCCTGCAGACGCTTATGCGAAGATTGTAGAAGCTGTAAGGGAGGTTTTAGCAAGGTCAAACGTAGAGGCATCGAAGGTCATTGGCATAAGCTGCATATCTCAGAGAATGTCAACAGTCCTCCTTGACGAGGATGGTAAAGAGCTTTACATGGGCCCAAATAGGGACTCTCGAGGCATAATGGCAAGCCAGCCTAGCTTGGAAGAGGCTGACCTTACCTTTAAGCTCTCCGGCCATACTCCTCCATTCCTCTTCACACCAGCTAGGCTCCGCTGGTTTAGGGAGTTCCAGCCGCACACGGCCGAGAAAACACGCTATATCATGACCTTCCACGACTGGCTGATCTACAGGCTCACCGGCAAGCGTCTGACAGAGCCTTCAGTGTCCGCTGAAACTTGCCTCCTAAACGTTAAAGAGAGAAGATGGAGCAGGGAGCTGACTGACATCTACGAGATAGAGCTTGAGAGCCTACCGGAGATCCGAAGATCTGGCGACATAGCTGGAACCCTTAACGTCAAGGCAGCAGGGCATCTCGGGTTAAAAGAGAAAACCGTGGTTCTTCTGGGGGGTGGAGACACACAGATGGGTTTATTATCAGCCCGTGTGACATCCAACTCGGAGTATGGGTGCGTCGCAGGCTACACTGCCCCTGTGGTCGGTGTTTTCGACGAAGTGATCATAGACGAGGAGATGAGGGTTTGGACCGGATGTCACTCGTTAGGAGACCTTTGGACCCTTGAGGCCAACCCTGGGCTTGCTGGCGGGCTGATAGAATGGTTCGTCAACAAATTTTCCCCAGGCAGGTCGTACGACAGCTTCATGAAGCTTATAAAATCCTCCCCAGTAGGTTCAAGGGGCGTGACCATGGTCCTCAGCACTCCCATAATGAACGCTAAGGAAATGGAGAACACTAGGGTTAGGGGGCTCATAAACATACCTCTCCCAATACTACCATCCCTGAAACCTGTTAGCATCTCAGACCTTGCCAGAGGCTTTGTCGAATACGTGGCATTTTGCATAAAGGCTAACTACACCCTTCTAGAAGGAGTCTCACATGCTAGGGTGAGGAAGTTTGGCGTTACCGGCGGGCTCACGAGAATAAGGCCGCTGATGGAAGCCCTTTGCTCCCTGTTTAACATGGAGTTGATAGTGACGAGGGACTTTGATGGGAGTGCACTCGCGTGCGCAGTAGTATGCCTAAATTCTCTTGGGGTTTTCGAGTCTCTTGAAAACGGCCTTAAAAACATAGTCCCAACGGTGAAGATTCGCCCCAGCCCTCAGATGGTCAGCAAGTATAGTGAGGCTTATACCTACTGGAGGCAATTTCTTGAGGAGGCGATAGAGGTTGGAAGGTGAAAGGGAGAATTATAGGCTAGAGATCGTTAGAATGTTCCGAAGGCTTGATGAGGGTGTTCCAAGCTGTCTTAGGCTTTGGCTGCTTGGAGACTCTGAGA
>JAGTQJ010000126.1:2970-3204 GCA_018396515.1 Candidatus Bathyarchaeota archaeon
CCTCCCATGGTCGTTGATTATGCACGCGTACCTAACCATGTTCTCCCCAGCAGGGCCTATACAGGCCACGCTAACCTTTCCAAGCTCAGACTTCAGGGCTTCGATCGTCTGGTAGGTATCTAGACCCCAAAGTTCATCTGAGCTCCTTATCTCGACGATCCCCTCATGTATGTGGAGGTAGGATGGTCTATCTCTTGCTCCAACAATTATGAGCCCATCTAGACCAGTAAGCTT
>JAGTQJ010000126.1:3345-4216 GCA_018396515.1 Candidatus Bathyarchaeota archaeon
TCGAGAGGGGGCTGACATCACTTTCCATGAGGTTCTCATGGAATATTTTTGCCGCTAGACCCGTTCCACCGATGTAACTTCTTAGGATGCTTTCTTCCAGCTGATGGTAAACGACCTTATCCCTATCTAGGTCCACAGTACCCATCCTCCCATTATAGCCGTACAATCTACCACCCTTCAAGCTTTAGCTTGTAGATCTCCCTCTCAAGTTCTAGGGTCTCCTGAGGTAGTGTGGTGAGACCACCTACTAGTGTTGAGAGAAAGTATATCTTCGCAGCCCTTTCCACACATACTAGGACATCATACGCCTCCTCTAGACTTGGGCCACATGTTATTACCCCATGGTTCGCCAGTAGCACGGCGCTCCTATCCTCCAAAGCCCTTACAACGTTCTCTGCAAGCTCAGGGCTTCCAGAGGGAGCGTACTCCGCGACTCTTACGTCTCCCCCCGTGTAGTATACCATTTCCTCCAGAAAAACGGGAATAGATTTCCTCGTGGCCGCGAACGCTAGAGAGTAGATGGGGTGCGCATGTATGATAGCGTTAAAGTGTGGATATCTCCTATAGATGGAGACGTGGAGCTTCACCTCTATGGAAGGGTTCCTCTCACCCTCAACAATATTCCCCTCCCTATCGATGAGGAGAATGTCCTCCTCCTTCAGCGTAGCCTTCGGCACGCCACTAGGCGTTATAAAATACCTCTCAGCTTCACCCTTGATTCTAACGCTTATATTTCCAGACCTCCCGTAGTTAAGTCCCTCCTCATCAAGCCTTCGGAACATTCTAACGATCTCTAGCCTATAATTCTCCCTTTCACCTTCCAACCTCTATCGCCTCCTCAAGAAATTGCCTCCAGTAGGTATAAGCCTCA
>JAGTQJ010000128.1 GCA_018396515.1 Candidatus Bathyarchaeota archaeon
TCCTTGGGATGTAGATACGGTACCTTTCCTGGGCAGGCGTCTATGCATCTCCCACAACCTATGCATTTATCCCTGTCCACCAATACGGCGGTCGTCTCATCCACCTTGAGGGCTTCAACCGGGCAGGACTTCACGCAGGGGTAGTCGTCGCACTGGGTGCATAGGTGGAGCACCTCCAGCCCCGGGAATGGCATGAAGACCCGCACCCTCGAAGCCTCAGGCCAGAACCAACCCTCATGGGTTAGGCTGCAGGCAAGCTCGCATCGCCTACATCCAGAGCACTTAACGTAATCCCTGAATATCCATATCGGCTCTTTCATGATCTCACTGGAACTCTATAGAAGTTATTGAATTAAATTTTTTCCATCTAATTCGATAAGCTTAGGTGGCCTTTACCCTTTCAATGTCCCACCTGTTCAGGATCATACCAGCAAGCTCGGGCTGGAGGCTGAACAGGGTCCTGGCCTCCCCCTTCGGGACGAATATCCTTATCCTGAAGGACCTCCCTAGGCTAACACCCTCCTGGAAGTAATACTCGGCCTTCCTCAACACTTTATCCTTGTATTTCCCGTGGAACTCCTCTATGGCTGGCTCTATGCACCTCTTCGATATTTCATCAACGGTGAGGGGTGGTGTATGGGGGAAGGTGATGGTGAAGGTGTATTTTATGAGGCCCTCGTGGGTCAGGTTGAGGATCCTGCTGTTCATAACCTGGGTGTTGGGTATGAGGAGGAGGTTGAAGGTGGGTGTGTAGAGCTTGGTGTAGTTTATGGAGATCTCCTCCACCTGGCCCTCTACATCCCCTATCCTGACGTAGTCCTTAACCCTGAAGGGGCGGCTCAGGATGACGTAGAAACCTGCGGCTATGTTGTTTATCGTCTGGGAGGAGCCGAAGCCCACTATCGCCCCGACCAAGGCTGAGCCACCCACAAACCATGTCGTCGGAAGCTCATAGACGGTGAAGACCACGGTTATGCAGACGAATAGGGCCAAAACCCTCAAAACGAGCCTCATCGAGTTTGTGATATGGGGGTCGAGCTCAAGCCTCTTACTCAACCTCGTCAGGGAGCGGCTCAGAATGGTATAACCTATGCCCACCGCTACTAGAACGACTGAAACAAGAACTATGCGGGGCATCTCAGGATGGATCCGAAGGAGGCCACTGATGAAGTCCTCCAGGACTGCCATACCGCTTCCCAAAGTATCAACTATCTCCAACTTAAACCTATATGCCAAGTCCCCTCTGTGGCCAGCAATGGTATTCAGGAATAAGATCCATCTTGAGGCCCGGCGCTAATCCACCTCGCAATGCTTCCAAAGAGAACTATTGAGATGAGCCTCTCACCTAGCCTATCCCTCAAATAGTCCACGAGCTGATTGATGTAACCGACATATTCTTATCTCATCGAAATGGGGCTCCATCCTACATTAAAATCAGATATTTAAAAACTTAATATTGCAAATAAAACATGTCATCAATCTGCATGGAAGAAGATCTTTATGAAATATGAAATAAATCCGAACTCTTATAATCTTTTTGAGCCGAGCTTGATCTTCAAATCTCTTTTAGGTGGTCTACCATCCCATTGCGTAGGGTGTTCCAGCCCTGGGGGAGGCTCCTCCGAGCTTTAATCCAGTTTTCTGGTCTATGGCTACGGCTAGGCATCTTCCATGGCTCCATGGCTGGTCTATTACTATTATATGTCCTCTCCTCCTCAACCCTTCGATGGCTTCCTCGGATATTCCGGGCTCTATATGCACGACTCCGGGGTGGGCGTCATGAGGCCAGAATGATGCGGGGAAGTGGGTTGTATGAACAGAGGGCATGTCTATTGCCCTCTGTATGTTCATTCCAAACTCCACATGGTTGAGGAATAGCTGGAGGGTCCATTGATCCTGCTGGTCTCCGCCCGGGGTTCCGAATGCCATGTAGGGGGCGCCATCTCTCTTCACGAGGCTCGGTGAAAGGGTGGTGCTGGGCCTCTTCCCCGGCTCAAGCCTCTCAACATGCTCGGGATCTAGATGGAACATCTGGGCCCTTGTGCCCATCGGGAACCCTAGACCTGGGATGAGGGGTGAGGAGGTTATCCAGCCTCCGCTTGGGGTTGCTGAGATCATGTTCCCCCAGCTGTCAATTATATCTAATTGAACGGTGTCCATCTCCATCCCGCTCCTTTCACGTGTAAAGATTGATGTATCCCCCGGCCTCATCTCCAATGAGGCCCTTTCGGGGTCTATCAACCTTCGCCTCTCCTCCGCGTAATCCTTTGAGAGGAGTACATCCAGGGGGACATCGACGTAGTCGGGATCTGCGTAGTACCTCTCTCTGTCGGCGAAGGCCAGCTTGGCCGCCTCAACCAGGGTGTGAAGGTACTGAGCTGAGTTATGGCCCATCGCCTCTAGGTCGAATCCCTCAAGGATGTTCAGCTGCTGTAGGAAGACCGGGCCTTGGCTCCAGGGGCCGCACTTGTATACCGTGTAGCCTTTATAGGTCGCTGACACCGGCCTCTCTAGACGGGCTGAGAACCCCTCGAAGTCCTCGAGTGTCATCAGTCCATAGTGCTCCTTCCCATAGGAGTCCCTGCACTTGAAGCTGCCCATGAAATCCACTATAGTCTTGGCTATCGGCCCTCTGTAGAAGTAGTCTCTGGCAGCTTCAAGACCGGCGCCTCTGCCTCTGCCCCTCCCCCTCCTCTCAGCCTCCATGAGCCCCTTCAGGGTGTGGGCAAGTGGAGGGTTTCTGATTATTGTGCCCACCTCGGGGGGCTTCCCATTCGGCAGGTATATCTCGGCCGAGGTTGGCCACTCTGTTCTAAATCTCTCCTCACACCTCGATATAGCCCGTGAGAGGCCGGGATATACTGGAAACCCCTCGTCGGCCATCATAACCGCAGGCTTCACGACCTCCTCCAGGCTGAGGGTTCCAAACTCCTTTAGGAGCAGGATCCATGCGTCGAGGGCCCCAGGGACGACGGCTGGGAGGAAACCGTCCCCAGGGATGAGCTCATATCCCTCCCTCTTGAACCATTCGATGGTCGCGGCCTTCGGGGCTGGTCCCTGGCCATTCACGGCTAGAACCTCATCATCATCTGCCCAGTATATGAGGATCGACGCCTCTCCAGCCGGGCCCGCGAGGTGGGGCTCAAGAACAGTCTGGCAGAACCATATGGCTGCCCCTGCATCAATCGCGTTGCCTCCACGCCTCAGGATCTGGAGGCCAACCTCGGAGGCCAGGTAGTGGGTGGAGGCGACCACCCCATGGGTACCCATTATCAAAGGCCTAGTAGTGAACTCTTCAGACATATCATCCGTGATAGAGTAAAGTCATATTTTAAATTAAAATATTAAAACCCTCTAGGATCACCGCTCACCGTCTAAAAGATCCAGATCTATAATAATTGGACTGGTCAACTGAAGGTGTCGGGGGCTTAAAAGTCTTCTCAAAATCTGGATGTTTATAGATGTTCCTTGAGTTTCAACACTGCGTTTATGAGGTCTCTGGGCTCTACCCCTAGGATCTGGGCTCCCGAATCCCTGTAGAACCTCTCCACCGCGTTGGAGACCGGCCCCCTCTCAAGTTCGAGTCCAGTGAGCATCTCCTCAAGCCTCCCCACAGCCTCCTTCGGCACGGCGAAAAAGTCGCCTCTAATGTTGATGCTTAATATCTTACTCCCCTTGATCTCTGCCCTGACCCTTATCAGCTTTTTGGCCTTGTAGTCGACCTCCGCAACCTTGACGTCCCC
Source organism: Candidatus Bathyarchaeota archaeon (assembly GCA_018396515.1). GTDB lineage: Archaea > Thermoproteota > Bathyarchaeia > TCS64 > TCS64 > JAGTRB01. The sequence continues at coordinate 3,744 of JAGTQJ010000128.1, forward strand.
AGCTATCTTCACGGCTCTCCCCTCCCCAGCCTTGGGAGACTCCATGTAAAGCCACTCCCTTGATGTGTGCCTGGGCTTCACCTCTTCCTGGAATATCCTCCACTCCATTGTGGTGGGCTCGCCTCTAAGAAGCCTCACACCTAAAATCTCCTGGAAGGCTGAGGAGTAGACCCTCTTCACCTCCTCAGGTGATGGGGCGTAACCCAACTCCCTCCTCAGAGAGGTGACCCAATCCCTCATGCTCCTGGCGATCTTGTCCCTGAACTTCTCGTCCGGAACCCTCAGAACCGAGGCCATCTCCTCGTAATCAAGGTCTAGGATGATATTCCCGACCAGGATGGATACGGACTCTTGGAGTCCGGCCCCGTTCCCGGAGATAGCTGGGGACGTCAAGGTTGCGGA
>JAGTQJ010000129.1 GCA_018396515.1 Candidatus Bathyarchaeota archaeon
ACCAAGGTCGGGAGCTTTCTAGCAGAACCTCTGTGACTAAAGCCTGTGAGATTTAAACTAGTTTAGCCTTTTTTGAACTCTTCAATCATCTTCTTAACCTGTGTTATGGCATACTCTGCTTCTTCTGGGTTGTAGACTCCTTCGTAGAAGGCTTCATCATGTAGCGTCCTCATAACGTCGCTGTAGATGGCTCTGAGATCCTCTCTGTCCATCTTCCTCAGTAGCGATCTGCGCTCGCCATGCGTCCTAGGTGTCACGCCTAATCTCCGATTGATGTAAGAGTTTACGGCGGCGATCATTGATAGGAAGGCCTTGTCCACCGCGTTCCTGTAGAGGAGCATATCTTTGGTTTTGAGAGCCCTCTCAAACTCCTCCTCAGCATAGTTTAGAATCTCCTCAGCCGTCGCGAGAGAGCTGTCAGCAGTGCCTCCCGCCAACACATATCACCAAGTTGTTCAATGTCAAACGTTAATATATTAAGGTTGTAAGCCCAGGACAGGGCCTCCACCAATCCGTGGAGGCCTCAGGTTGATATCTCAATATCGGTCTAAAACATCTTTAGAAGGATACTGAGAAAGCTTAAGACATTAAGATTGATTAGGATAATACTTGTTCCTCAACTTATATTCTTTGAGATTCTTTGAGATAGGAATGCCCTGATGAGAAATAGCGAAGTTTTAATTATTCGTGTTTAAACGGGGCACGTAGACATTAATTTAGATTAATATATTTTAAAAATTGGAACATCATAATGATTGGATTAATTGAATAATAATTTTAATCTTATTTTGGTGTTAATAAGTTCTGAGCTAATATTGTTGGAGTGGGACAGGAATTCACTTGTTCTGTCTATATTCTCTCTTCTTCTCTTCTCGGCTCCTTAACTCCGAGCCAGAATATTATGGCTCCGACGAGTCCTATTATGCCTGAGAGGTGGAAGGGTGCTTGTCTTGATATGGTGTCCCATAGCCAGCCTCCTATTATGGATGAGGGGGCCCCGAAGATGGCGGTTAGGGTGCTCATGGCTCCGAACACCGTCCCCCTCCTCTCCTGCGGGACGATATCCGCGATTAATGCATTCCAGCTGGGCCCTCCAGTGTACATCCCTCCCCCTCCGAGGGCTAGGCCGACCCCGTTGAGGGAGCGTATTATGAGGTAGCTCTCGAAGTTGAAGGCGATTGTCATGAGCCATTGGGTGATGGGTGTGGTCAATCGGCTGAGCATTATGTTCCCCTTCCTCCCATACCTGTCTGAGAGCATGCCTCCAGGAAGGGCAAGTACGGATGAGATCAGGCCCACTAGGCTCTGGGCCAGGCCAAGCTGGGTGTTCGTGATCTTCACCACCTCCAGGGCGTAGAGGTTTGTGAAGTCCATGACCAGGCGTATGGATACGCTTCCCAGGATGCTGACGATCATCATGACCTTAATGCTTGGTGGGAACCCCCTCATCACCTGGGCATCTAGGCGTAATGATCTCCCGCCTCCCCTTCTTGTAGCCCTTGTTTTTAGGGTCTCCTCGGTATATCTCCATCTGATGTATACCATGAGGAGGCATACAGCGATCTGGATTGATAGAAATGTCTTAACACCCTCCACATATCCATACCTGTCCATGACCGCGCCTCCTATTATTGGGCTGAAGGCTTGGGGCAGGCTTGTGATCATGGAGTATGCCCCATACCCGGTTCCCCGCCTGCTCTCGGGCATGGAGTCCGCGACTATGGATGTGAAGGCCGGCATGTAGAGGCTAGCCATCCCGTTGAAGACAGCGCCTAGGATCACCCACTCCCAGCTTGGCGCCAGCAGGTAGATGAGGGGGGAGAAGACCCTTAGGAGGGTCCCCCATACGATGATCCTCTTCCTCCCATACCTGTCGGCCAGGATGCCCCCAGGGAGCTGGAAGATCATGTTCTCAGCAGTGGTTATGGAGGAGACCAAACCTATGGCTATGGCCGTGGCTCCAAGATGGTCCTTCATATACTTGGGCCAGAAGGGGTTCCAACCCATCTGGACGAGGCTCCAGAGGCTTGTAGTCAGCGAGATCGATAAGATATTCCTATTGCTGAGGACATCTTTTATCAGATTCAGAGACTCCTTTATATTCATACAATTTCACTTAATTTCATCTTTCCTAAATTTTATCATCATTCTTATGGCTTCCGTTTCGGAAGCTAACATTGACGGTATGGTCGCTATTTGCTCTTTATAAAAATGGTGGGAATTTTATATGAGAATTTCACCTATCTCATCTAACTTGAGTAGTCTCTCCCAGTAATCTGTGACACTCCTCTGGATCTCCTCGATCTCCCCATCTGTGAGGTGTCTGAACCTCCCTTGAAGCTTCAGGTACTCGGCCACGGGTTTTAGCTCCCTTGGTTTGTAGGTTAACCTGAACTTCCGCCCGTCGATTATCTCGTATAGGGGCCAGAAGCCCGTCTGCACAGCTAGACGGGCCACCTCTATTGTTTTACTGGGGTCGAACCTCCATCCCGTTGGGCATGGGCTAAGGATGTCCAGGAATTTGAATCCCCTAATCCCCTTCCCATATTGGATCTTTGCTATCAGGTCTGTGGGGAAGGCTACGGATGCTGTTGCGACGTATGGGACCCCGTGCATGGCGAAGATCATTGGGGTGTTCTTCCTAGAGTTGGGCTTACCCCTGCTCATGGGCCCAACTGGTGTCGTGGTGGTCATGGCGAATTGGGGTGTTGCTCCACTCACCTGCCCCCCTGTGTTCATGTAGGCCTCATTGTTCTTGCATATGATGAAGACATTCTCGTTTCTGATGGCGGCCCCTGAGATGGACTGGAAACCTATGTCGTAGACGCCCCCGTCTCCGTAGAACCCTACGACCTGCACATCCTCCCTTCCTAGAACCTTCAGAGCCCTCCACGTTCCGGTGACATGGTCCCCTCCCGCCTCGAACTCCCCTCCAGATGTCGGGGTTCTCGTCACATTATCTGGGCATGCGGGGATACTATGCCTTATCGTGTTCGGCCCGAGCGCCTTGAAGGCGAGCCTCGCGGCTAGGGCCGCCCCGCAGCCCTGGCAGGCGCTTCCGGGGGTTATGACCAGCTCCTCTAATGGAACCTGCTTAATGGTTATCCTCTCGCTCATCACTCTCCACCTCCAAGTTTAGCCCACTCAACAATGGGATCCACCTTCTCCCCTCTGGCTGCCTTTAATGTTTTCTCAGCCATCTTCTCTATGTCCCTTACCCTCACCTCTGCCCCTGCCAGGCCTGCATAGAAGCCTAGAACCTTGGGCCTCTCGTCGAGGTCGTAGAGGGCCCTCCTCAGCTCTCCGAATCCGGCGCCGCCCAGTCCTAGGCAGACGTTCCGGTCTATCATGCCGATAGCTCGGACCCTCTTCCCCAACTCCTGGAAGTCCTCGGTTGGGAAGGGGACGAAGGTCTTGAGCTTAACCAGCCCCACAGGCTTACCCTCGCTCCTCATCCTGTCTATGGCCACCCTGGCGGTGCTCGCGATGGTCCCCATAGCCACAACCACAGCCTCGGCATCCTCCGTCCTATACTCCTCTACTAGGCCGTTGCCGTACTTTCTCCCAAACCTCTTTCCGAACTCCTCGTTCACCTCCTTTATGACCTCCTTGGAGTTTAGGATCGCCTCGTGGTGGATCCTCCAGGCAGCCTGGGGGTCACCGCCTCCTGACATGAAGTCCCCCATCATGCCAGCTCCCCTCCCCCTCTGGGCTTCAGCCCACCTGTCCGGCAGGATGTTGGGGATGGGCTCGTAGGGTGGGAGGAACTCGTCGACCGAGGCCTGGTCGGGTATCTCCACGGGCTCGGATGTGTATGAGAGGATGTATCCATCATAGCCTATAGCTATGGGCAGCCTGACACGCTTGTCCTCAGCAGTCCTATAGGCCATTATGACGCTGTCTAGGACCTCTTGATTGTTCTCGCAGTACCACTGGATCCAGCCAGTCCAGAGCTGGGACATGAGGTCTGTGTGGTCGGGCTGCATCCCCTTGTTCCCCCTATGGACCGTAGCCATCACAACTGGGAGCCTGCCGCTGGAGGTCCCATGCATTGGGTGGTGCATATAAAGCTGACCTGGCCCGGATGTGCAGACGAAGGTTCGGGCTCCCACCCTCGAGGCGGCCTTGACTATGGCCTGGGTTG
>JAGTQJ010000130.1 GCA_018396515.1 Candidatus Bathyarchaeota archaeon
CATGGCTACGATCCGACTTGGTACAGGGAATCCATGTTCAGGGCTAACATAGGTATTAGGGATGGAGTCATCTCTAAAATAGCTCGTAAAAGGGATATCAAAGCTGAGAGGGTTATAGACGCCAGAGGCCAACGCGGTCATACCCGGTATTGTGGATATCCACCCCCACACAGATTTCTCCATAATCTGGAATAAACAGAGCCAAAAATAGGCTGAAGCAGGGGGATCACCGCCGACGTCGTTGGAAACTGCGGCCTATCTTCCTACGGTTTCAAGAGGGGCCATCCTTAAGGCCCCCTTCACGGCCATCTCCACAGACGCCTCGGCTGAAGACGAGACGAGATCCCTCCATCCCCGAGGCTATGGCACCTATCCTCTGCTCTTCGAGAGATATGTCCGAGAAGAAAATGTACTCAGTTTAGAGGAGGCTGTTCGTAAGGTGACATCTCTTCCTGCAGGCTTCCTCGGGCTTGAAGGGAGAGGACTTATAAGAGAGGGGTTCTGGGCCGATCTGGTCATGTTCGACCCATCCTCGATCAAGAACAGGGCCACATACGCTGAGCCGACATTATATCCAGTGGGTATTTCACATGTATTGGTGAATGGAGAGCTAGCCATAGACGATGGAGAATTCACCGGTTCCTTGAGCGGACGGATCCTAAGCCGCAGATAAATGTTCAATCATGGACAGATATTTAACTTATGTTATAAAAAGGAGCGCTTTCTATCTAGATTCCCACAAGTATATCTTCTCACAACAGCGGTAATTCTATACGATGCTTATATGAGAGGAAAATCCCCATTTTCTCTAAATTTATGTAAAGACTTTGTAAATGATAGGAGGATAAATTTAGGAAGGGGGCAGATTATAGCCATCATACTTGATATGAAGTTTCATGAGAAAGGATAAAGAGGCTTATCATCGTTGCCATCTCAATTTGCCCAGTCTAAGCGAGGCCCATGGCGCACCTGGCATGGGGCTCGGTGAGCCTGTCCAGGCAACCTCATGGCCTGCTTTATGGTGGGAGGTACGTTCCCTCTCATATCTTTAAGGCCCAAGCCAAAGGAATAGAACTGGTGATTAACGGAAGGTCTTCCATCTCTCCAGCGGAGTTTGCCCAGTTAACTGAAATGGGGGATGATAAAAATCCTTAAGTTGAATGCACGGTTTTTGAAGATGATCGGATGGCTTACGATAAGATCCTCGAGAGGGTTCTCCAAAGGGATGAGTATCTTGTTGTAGGTAAAAGCGTAGCAAGGGTCGACGCCCTGGATAAGGCCCTTGGGAGGGCCATGTTCACGGCGGACTATATATCGAGGGAGGCGGTCGTGGTCAAGGTCCTCAGGAGCACCGAGCCCCACGCGAGGATAAAGGGGATAGATTATGGGGAGGCCCTCAAGGTTCCAGGGGTCCTCGCGGTCCTGACCGCCTCAGTTGTTCCAGGGGAGAACCAGATCGGATACGCCCTCCCAGACCAGCCTCTCCTCAATGACAGGAAGGTTCACTACATCGGGGATCCCATAGCCCTTGTCTGCGCCTTGGATGAGGTGGCGGCCTCAGAGGGATTGGAGGCTGTGAGGGTGGAGTACGAACCCCTCAAACCCCTATTCGACATAGACTCGTCTCTGGAGGCGGGGGCCGAGCCCATCCATGAGGGGGGCAATATAGCCACAACCACCAGGATTAGGAAGGGGGACATCGAGAGGGGTTTCACGGAGGCCGAGGTGGTGGTGGAGGAGACCTATGAGACCCCCTACCAAGAGCATATGTGCCTGGAGCCCGAGGCGGCCTACGCCATACCTGAAGGTGTGGGGAAGGTGACTGTGATAGGGACGATGCAGAGCCCCTTCCTAGTGAGGGAGAAGGTTGCCCAAGTCCTGGGCTGGAGCCTGAACAGGGTTCGGGTCATCCAGGCATTAACGGGAGGGGCCTTCGGGAAGAAGGATGATATGGGCCCCATAGTCTCAGCGATGGCCGCCCTGGCAGCCTTCAAGCTCGGCAGGCCCTCAGCCCTCGTCCTGGACAGGGACGAGTCCGCAGCCCACTCAGTTAAGAGGTACCCAGCCAGGATTAGGTACAGGTCGGGGGCTAACGGGGAGGGGAAGATAACAGCCACAGAGGTGGATATAACCCTCGACTGCGGGGCCTACGCGAATAGGGCGCCATACTGGCTCTGGAGGCAGACGGTCCACGCTACGGGGCCGTATGAGATCGAGAATGTGTATGTGGATGGGAGGGCGGTCTACACCAACAAGGTCTACGGCGGCAGCTTCAGGGGTTTCGGCGATGTGGCCATCCACTTCGCCGCGGAGTCCCAGGTGGACAGATTGGCTGAGAAGCTTGGGATGGACCCCGTAGACTTCCGCCTGAAGAACGTGTTGAGGCCCGGCTCGAGGACCGGATGCGACCAGCTCCTAGACCACTCCGTTGGGATGGAGGAGTGCCTTCTAGGAGTTGCCGAGGCTTCGAACTGGAAGGAGCTGAGAAAGGCTAGGCGACATTCCGGAAGCAGGGTGAGGGGCTTAGGGGTGGGATGCGGCTTCCATGGCATAAGCACGAGCAGGGCGGCGCCAGACTGGTCCGCCGCCTACATAATCTTGAACGCGGATGGAACCTTCACCTACAGGACTGGGATCTGCGAGCTTGGCCAGGGATCACCAATAGGCCACGCCAAGATAGTGGCGGAGATCTTGGGGGCGCCCTTAGAGTCCATAAGGGTTGAGGGGCCCGACACTGACTCGACCCCGGATGCGAGGCCGACCCATGGGAGCAGGGGGCTAATGGTCGGAGGGACAGCGGCAGCGGAGGCGGCCCTCGAGCTGAGGAGGAGGATGATAGGGGTTGCGGCGGAGATGCTGGGATGCGGGGCCGACGAGGTGGAGATGAGGGGGGGAAGGGCCTATAAGAGAGGCGACCCATCCCATGGAGTGAGCTTCTCTGAGCTCGCGGAGGAGCTCTATTATAGGGGTTTATCTCCAGCAGCCTATGGGTTCTACTCACCTCCCAAACGACACTTCGATCCCAAGACAGGGCTGGGGGTGAGCTACTCGGTCTATACCTACACCGCGACCGTGGCTGAAGTGGAGGTGGACCTCGAGACGGGATGTGTAGATGTCTTAAGGGTTTGGCCAGCCATGGACGTGGGGAAGGCTGTGGATCCTTTGATGGTTGAGGGGCAGATCCACGGGGCCATATCTCAGGGGATGGGCTTCGCATTGATGGAGAGACTCGTGGTCGAGGGGGGGAGGGTTCTGAACCCGAACTTCAAGGATTACATCATCCCCTCAAGTATGGACATGCCAGAGGTGGAGAAGCCCATCCTGGTGGAGTCCCCCTACAGGCACTCCGCCTTCGGGGCGAAGGGGGTTGGGGAGCCAGCTATAATCTCCATAGTCCCGGCCATAGCCAACGCCATCCACCACGCCACGGGGATAAGGTTCAACAGGCTCCCCATCACCCCAGAGGCCCTATACATGGCCCTAAGGGGGAGAGGTATGACATGAAGCCCCTGCCCGCCTTCAGCCTCCACCGCCCAAGAACCCTGGGGGAGGCCCTGAAGCTCCTCAAAGAGCTGGAGGATGCAAGGCCCATAGCCGGGGGGACTGACCTCATCCCAACAATGAGGGAGGGAGCCCTAAGGGTGAGGAACCTTGTAGACCTGACCCTCATAGGGGAGCTGAGGGGGATCTGGGAGAGGGGCGGGGAGATCCTCATAGGCGCAGCCACAACCCTCAGCCAGCTCGAGAGGTCAAAGACGATCTCCGAGAGGGCCCCAGCCCTATGGAAGGCGGCTGGCTCGATCGGCAGCGTCCAGATTAGGAACCTCGGCACCATCGGGGGAAACCTATGTAACGCCTCTCCAGCCGCAGACACCGCCCCGCCCCTCCTAACATTAAACGCGGTGGCCGAGATAGCCTCAGAGGATGGAACGAAGACGATGCCTCTGCAGAGCCTCTTCAAGGGGCCTAAGCTCAACACCCTCAAGCCCTCCGAGCTCCTCACCTACATAAGGTTCCCAATCCCGCCGGAGAACGCCGGGATGTCCTTCCAGAGGCTTGGGAGGAGGAGGGGGCACACCATATCCCTCGTCAACGCCTCAGCCTAC
>JAGTQJ010000132.1:0-2643 GCA_018396515.1 Candidatus Bathyarchaeota archaeon
AGAGCATATCAGAGATAACTTCTGAAGTTAAGGAGAAGGGCTTCTAGGAGGATTATAGCGGAGAGATTGAGGATTCTAAGCCAAAAGGGGATCTTGGATAGAGTTGAGGGAAGGGTTTATCGGCTGAAGCGAGGTCTCCTGGAGGAGGGTTCCCTGAAGGGATAGGCGTGGCTGAATTGGCGCCGCGAACGGAGGAGGGTGGCTTCAGAGGGAGTGCGGCTATTGACGAAATTCGCCTAACAACGGTAAAGTTTATAACTTACCATTCGGTAAGTCCAGCCGGTATCTTGGATCTGGAAGGGGAGGAGAATGAATGATAAAAGTAGCAAGGTATCTTCCAATAAAGGGGTGCAAGAAGCGAATTTGACGGGGAGAGCATTGCCTAGAGCTTCAGCCAAAAAGATATTTCTTTACCCTTCCAAAAACCTCCCCCTGACAGTGCTCTTAACCCTGATAGTGGGGTTCCTCGTGGGCTCTCATTCAACACCGGCATCCTGAAAAATTATATCTTAGCAATCACCATTCTAATGATTTATCCTGTCATGATCGGGTTCAAGTTGGGTGATATATTTAACCTTTCTCACGGTGAACTTGTTGCTGTAGCCACGCTCCTCAACTTCCTAGTGATACCTCTCTTAGCCTATCTATTAGGGACAACGTTCTTGCTTCAAGATCCACAGCTCTTCGCTGGGCTCGCCATTACTTCCTTACTACCCACCAGCAACATGACCATCGCCTACACCATGCTGGCTGGGGGGAACGTCCCCGGATCCATCAAGCTCACAACCATAGGGTTGCTTCTGGGTTCCTTTCTGGCTCCATGGTATCTCCTAGTGATTGTAGGAAGGTATATACCGATCGACGTCTGGTCGATCCTACAGACAATCGCCCTGGTGATCCTGTTACCTCTATTTATGGGGGTTATCACCTACCGGCTTATCCTCAGGCGATATTCTCCGGGGGATTTCCAGAAGAAGATAAGGCCTTACCTTGGAGCGGCCAGCGCTTGGGGGATGTTGCTTATCATCTTCATAAGCATCAGCATAAATGCCCATCGTATCATGTCCCACCTGAACATCTTTGGCGTGGCCTTTTTTGTACAAATCATCTTCTATGGATTAAATTACCTTCTGGCGGTGCTAATCGGAAGAATATTCTTTGAGGAAGAGGATGCTCTAAGTTTGGTATTTGGCACTGTTTTGCGTAATCTCTCCATAAGTATGGGTCTCGCAGCTACTGCCTTTGGACCTAATGCGGCCCTTATGGTCGCCCTAGCCTTCATCATCCAGGCAGAGGCTGCGGCCTTATTCATTAAGCTCAATGAGAGGTACAGGTGGCTTGCTGCCAGAAAGCCTATCGCTGAGCGCAAAACAGCAGCTGAGATCTGATCTCACCAATCTCCGCTACCTGAGGGTAATGAGGAATGCTTAGGATCAGAACCCATTGAGTTCACGTTGGCCATTGCAAGGTCAGGAATCACCCCACCTGAAGCCGTTATGCTAGCGAGGATGATCCCCAGTCCCCTGAAGGATCATCCTCAAGAGCTTCCTCTCAGAAGCTCTCAGAGCTCTCCTGAGTATGGCCCTCGGGATCCTGAGCAGCCCCCAGCTCCAGAACTCCCTGAAGTCCAGCTTCCCTATGGAGGTCAGCATGTACCTCCTGGCTATCTCAGGGTAGGACGCGAAGGCCCTGAAGAAGAAGTCCATCCTGGGTACTATTATCCTCCTGGCCATCCTCTTCAGCTTCAGCTCATCTAACACATCCCTCATCCTCTCGTGGTACGATGAAGCCGGATCTTCTGACTCTAATGAGTTAACGCACTCATAAGCGCTCCTGAAAGCATAGTACAATCCCTCACCCGTCAGCGGATCCGCCAATCCCGCAGAATCGCCCACCAGCAGCACTCTTCCCCTAGCGATGGGCTTACCATGACCCCCGGTGGGTATGACCCAGCTGCCGACCATCCTGACACCGTATAACTTGGAGAACCTCTCGAAGGCCATCATCACATCCCTCGATCTAGAGACGGCGCCACCAACCCCGGCGTTGGAATCGCCTCCCCTTGGGAAGATCCATCCGTAGCCGGATGGTGAGGCATCGACTATGAACGTGAGCTCATCATGGGGAGGGGCCCTTCCCTCTATCGCGAATATCAGATCCTCATCGCTCCAACGCCTGATCCCTGAGGAATTAGCGGTAAGGGAGTAAGCGCCATCAGCGCCTATCGCATACCTTGCCTTGATCCCGATGCCGTTCAGCCCCACCCCAGCCTCCCTCTGAATGACCCCTCTCACCTTCAGCCTCCTGAATTCGGCTCCCTGGCCTATTGCCTCACCCAGAAGCTCCTCATCGAACTTCTCCCTCTCCATAGTTGCGACAGCAAACTCCTCTGAGTCGGAGCTCACCCTCACCTCCTCCCCGAAGCCCCTTATGAGCACTTCCCTATGGTAGGCCTCTAGGGATCTGATCAAGATGCCCAAGCCTCTTAGGAAGTTATAAGCTCTCCAGGTAACTCCTCCTCCGCATGCTTTGTATCTTGGGAAGTCCTTCATGTCCAATATCAGCGTCTTATATCCCTTCTTAGCCGAGAGGTAGGCTGAGATCGAGCCCGAGGGTCCCGCCCCCACCACCACAACGTCCCAC
>JAGTQJ010000132.1:2659-2801 GCA_018396515.1 Candidatus Bathyarchaeota archaeon
AGGCAGATAATAAGTAGCTAACGACCGATATTCCTACTTCAGATGCTACAGCTTACAAGCCCTAGAGCCCGATGAATCATTCATTTCAGGTGACGCGTTAACATAAGGGGCATGTTTATTGGAAACTTGACTGCCATCGTAG
>JAGTQJ010000132.1:3129-3271 GCA_018396515.1 Candidatus Bathyarchaeota archaeon
GTTACTGGACCGTTGATGATGGGAGGGTCTATGAGGCAGTGAGAAATAGCTTCAGGTGCATTGAGGAGCCTATGGGAGAAGTGAGGGAGGCCCTCCTCATTGAGCATCAACTATTATCGTGCTTCCCTCGCGGAGATATTGG
>JAGTQJ010000132.1:3513-3996 GCA_018396515.1 Candidatus Bathyarchaeota archaeon
TGAGGCTGGTCGTCAGAGACAGCAGGCTCTACGCCCTTCTGCTGAGCGAAGCCCTCTCAGAAGCAATGGATGTGGAACTGAAGCTTAGGAAAGCATGAGGCAGAGGAGGTTCAAACACTGAGGCGATTGCCTGCGCTAGAAACATTATCCGATAAGAATCTAAACAGACATGACGACAGGTGTGTGCTCATAACATTCAAAATACTCGCTTGTCGCAAAAGGCTAAATAGGACGTGTGAAACATATCAAGGTGTTTAAGGTGGCTGTGAAGGAGGAGGCGACAGTTAGGTTGAAGCGGGCCCTTGAGGAGGATGAGGACGTTCTATTAGCCTACTTGTTTGGCTCAAGGGTCCGTGGAAAACCCTCGCCCATGAGCGACTATGATCTGGCTGTCCTGCTTAAAGACAGCAGCCTGCAGGCCTTCGCCGAAGTGTTGTCAGCAGCGTCTGAAGCACTCGGGGTGAATGAGGATAAGATTGACAT
>JAGTQJ010000134.1 GCA_018396515.1 Candidatus Bathyarchaeota archaeon
AAAGATTGTTCACCCCTCTGGCTGGGCCACTAAATGGTTTAACTTGGCAAAAACTTCTTAAAAAGAGTGGATGTTGAATATTCAAGGTGAATGGGTTGAAGGCCCTCATACTGGCTGGGGGCTTCGGCACCCGTCTGAGGCCCCTCAGCTGCACGAGGCCAAAGCTCCTATTCCCCGTCGCCGGAAAACCCGTAATAGACTGGATCCTCCAGGGCCTCTCTAAGGTCGGGGTTGAGACGGCGATCCTAGCCGTCAACTATATGGCCGAGTCATTTGTGAGATACCTCGGCCCCACAAAGTTCAACGTCGGGATCCTCTACTCGAGGGAGGCAAGGCCCATGGGGACCGGGGGGCCCATCAAGATGGCGGAGAGCCTCCTCAGGGACAGCGACATGTTCCTGGTTCTAAACGGTGACGTCCTATCAGATCTGGACTACAGACGCCTGATCCAGTTCCACGTGGAGAAGGGTGGCCTAGCGACGATCGCACTATACAGGGTGGAGGATCCCAGCCGCTACGGCTCGGTTGAGGTTGACGGGGAAGGGAGGATAATGAGATTCGTGGAGAAGCCTGAGCCAGGTAAGGCCCCAAGCAACCTTGTAAACGCTGGGATATATGTCTTCAACAGGGAGGTCTTGGAGTACATCCCCACTGGGAGGAGGGTCTCCACCGAGAGGGAGGTCTTCCCCAACTTGGCGAAGGATGGAACCTTATATGGATATGAGATGAAGGGCCTATGGATAGACATAGGCGTACCGGAGGACTATCTGACAGCGAATCGCCTCCTCCTCTCAAAACCTGAGGTTGGCCAGATTGCTGAGGGGGCAGATATAGATGAGGGGGCAAAGATCCTCCCCCCGGTCCATGTGGGAAGGGGCGTCGAGATAGGGGAAGACTCCGTCATCGGCCCCTACACCTCGATAGGGGAGGATGTATATGTGGGGAAGGGGTGCAGGATCGAGGGCTCGATAATCTTCCCAGGGGCGATGATAGGGGATCACACATCCATTAGGAATGCCATAGTTGGAGAGAACGCCACCATTGAGAGGTGGGTTAAGATCGAGAGTGGAAGCCTAATAGGAGACTATGCAGAGATAGCCGATGGCGTAACCATAACCCACGACGTCACCATCTGCCCCTCAAAGAGGGTGGAGGAGAGCATACTGGAGATCCATCAAGTGATGTAGATAACCCAAAAACAATTCGGCGCCACCAAATCTATCGAATATATCGGAAAGAATTAAAAGAATCAAATAACTTTAAAATTAGCTTAATAGATAATAAGACATCAAAATTTTGGATCTATTTTATTGACTCGGTTTTAATCCATTTGAGATAGATTTTTTAAGATAGATACGAGTTAGATAAGTGATTGAGATATGGGAAGGCTCTTCGGTACTAATGGGGTAAGGGGGGTTGTGAACAGGGAACTGACCGCCGAGATGATCCTGAGACTGGCCTCTGCAGCCGGTTTCATCCTCGGAAAGAACATAGCCCTAGGGAGAGATGGGAGGACAAGCAGCCTGATGTTCAGAGAGGCTGCAATTTCAGGCCTGCTCTCAGCGGGATGCACGGTATACGATATGGGGGTCCTACCAACCCCAGCCCTGCAGTTCTCCGTGAAACAATACGGCCTAGATGGGGGGCTGATGCTGACAGCCTCCCACAACCCCCCAGAGTTCAACGGGCTGAAGGCCATAGCCCGAGACGGGGTTGAGGTTCCAAGGGAGGTTGAGGAGGAGATAGAAGCCCTGTATTTTGGGGGCGGCCCAACCCTATGCCCTTGGGATGGGGTGGGAAGGGTTCAGAATGTTGATCCCATAGAGGCCTATGAAGCGGCGGTTCTAAGCCATGTCGACGTCGAGCTGATAAGGAGGTCTAGGTTTAGGGTTGCGATAGATCCAGGAAACGGCGTCTCAGCGCTCACAGCCCCTTCGGTGGCGAGGAGGCTCGGCTGCTCCGTCCTCTCCATAAACGCAGAGCTGGATGGAAGGTTCCCTGGGAGGGGATCTGAGCCGAGGCCTGATAACCTTGAAGGCCTGGGGGCGCTCGTTGAGGCTTCGGATGCAGACCTGGGGGTTGCCTTTGATGGAGACGGTGACAGGGCCATATTCGTTGACGAGAGGGGTGAGGTGCACTGGGGGGATAGATCCTTCGCCTTGATCGCGAAGAGCTTCATAGCTAGAAACCCGGGAGAGGCCGTGGCTACGCCCGTAAGCTCATCCAGGGTTGTGGAGGATGTGGTTAAGGGTGGAGGTGGGAAGATCATCTACACAAGGGTTGGCAGCGTGATCGTATCAAGGACAATGGTTGAGTTGGGCATAAAGCTTGGGGGGGAGGAGAACGGGGGGATATTCTACGCGCCCCATCTCCCGGTGAGGGATGGAACCATGGCGATGGCACTCATCCTCAATATAATGGCCAGGGAGGGGAAACCCCTCTCCCAGCTCTTCGGGGAGCTGCCGAGATACCACCAGATGAAGGAGAGGATCCCCTGCCCAAACCACCTAAAGGAAAGGGTGATGGAATCGATTAAGGGGGTGGTGGAAGCGTCAAGGGTGGAGACGATAGATGGATTGAAGCTCTGGTACGACGACGGGAGCTGGATCCTCATAAGGCCCAGCGGGACAGAACCCGTACTTAGACTCTACGCGGAGGCTGGAGAACCGAGCAAGGTATCCTCCCTGATCGAAAGGCATAAGAGGCTTGTGAGGGAGGCGATAGAATCCCTAAGATGATACGGCCTTAGCTCCTTCCGCAAGCTCTAGGAGAACCCTCAGGGGATCCGCAGCCCTGACCACACCGCTCGCCAGGAGAACCCCCTCAGCCCCCAGCCTCAACGCCGCCGAGACATCCTCGCCCTTGGAGATCCCAGCCCCGCATAGAACCCTTATATCCTTTTCCAGACCCTTTATGGCTTGAACCCCACCCGAGACAACCTCGGGCCTAGCCCTTGAGACGGGTATACCAGTTCCAATAAGCTCAGGAGGCTCGATCGCTATAACATCGGGTTTGAAGGAGGCTACGGCCTCCGCCTTCCACACCGAGTCTGCGCAAACAACTGGGATCAGGCCCACCTCCCTCGCCCTTCTAACAGTCGCCTCTATGGCCTCAAGCCCTAAGGGCCTCTCCGAGTGGCTGATGAGGGTGCCGACGCAGCCAGCATCAACGACGGCCTCGGGGGGAATATGCCCGGTGAACTGGCCTTGACCTACTGGATCCACATGTTGAGAGAATACTGGTATCTCCACGGACATAGCCACAAGCCTGAGATCCGTTGCTTGGGGCGCGACCGCGAAGCAGACCCCCGTCTTTCTGGAGGCCTCCTCAGCCAATGAAGCGATTCTGACAGCTCCCCTTCCAGTCGCCTCTCTGAAGGTCTTATAATTTATCAATATCAGTGGGAATCTTATTTTTGACTGAGCCAAATTCTACACCTCTTGCTTATTTGTTTCCACTTCCTCATAAGCTCTGTTATTTTTGAATCACCCAAATTCTACACCTCTTGCTTATTTGTTTCCACTTCCTCATAAGCTCTGTTATTTTTGAATCACTGTGGAACCTGATCTGGCAGAGGTGTTTCCGATGTTTAAATCCATTCACGGGTTGCGAGGAAATCTTCTAATCTCTCTAATGGCTTCAAGCTGCATATTATGGTTTGGACTGCTTCCTCTATGCCGAAGGTGCCTGTGTCTATGCGGATGTCGGGGTTTGCAGGTCTCTCAAACTCTCTCCATATGATTCTCACTGCCCTCTCCGGTATAGCCTTCTCCCTCCTCCGGTTCCTCTCGAGGCAGATCTCGAGGGGGCATTCCAGTAAGACTGTTAGGACCCTCTCCCCCTTCAATTCCAGCTCCTTTATCTTCCTCCTGTAGGCCTCCTTGTAGAAGGTGGCATCGAGGATGAGGTACCTCTGCCTTCCCATCCTCCTCTCAACCTCCCCGAGCATCCTCT
>JAGTQJ010000139.1:0-2888 GCA_018396515.1 Candidatus Bathyarchaeota archaeon
CGTCACTAAACTATCTAATAATATCATTAAGGGGAGCAACTCTCCGAGACAATTCACCGTTTGAAATGATGTTCAAGTCAATCGTATGACCTATTCCACTTCATATAGCCGTCATGGGAGGGATGATAGGGGACGATTTTTAGCTTGATGAAGACTCCAGAATCGGGGTCAAGGGATTAAGCTCTAGAAATACTAATCCCGCCTCTCATCCCTCCCAATGAAGGAGGTTCCTCTCCACCCTTTGACCTTTTGGTTAGGCGTTAGGCCTGGGGATTAGGATGTCGCCGGAATCATCCAGGTATGTTTATATGGCCCAGATCATAGGTTCCCCGAATAGAAGCTTAGAGTCGGAGTTCCCGCATATGGAATGCCTCTCCGAGAGAAATTGTGGGATTAATCTTTTGAGGGTTGTAGGTGATCTCAAAAAATATTAAAAATTTGAAAATCCTTGATTCATAATTTAAAACATCTAATTAGTTTTTAAATTTCCATCCATCGGTTTCTGTTTTCTCTAGACAATGTTCTTTTTCGACTTTCCTAAATTCTTCTATTATATTCATCCAAAAAATTCCATCATTTTTTAAGGGTATTCCGTAGTATATTGCATCCAATATGAAGAAATTTAGGTTTTTTATCATCCTTATAATTTCACCTTTTGTATAACCAAAAATTTCTGCTCTCAAATTATATCTCTGTGAGATCTCCAAAAGTTTAATGAATCTTTCCTTATGATTTATTTTTTCAAATTCATTCGATATAATTATTAAATCAATATCTGAAATTTTTTCCACATAATCGTTTTTGACGGCTGATCCATGAATTATTATTGTGCAAGGATTATAAATATCATAAATTTCATTTATAAGCTTCAACAATTCTTGTTTATCTTTAATTTTTATTTTTTTCAGCTTCTCTTCTAACAATATTTATCACCTCCTCCGCCATTCTGATCGCCTCCTCTGCATCCTCCTCCATGAAGTATTCATGGGGAGCCCCCCTCTCGAAGGCGTTCGGAAGGCGTTCGGGTACCGGGTTGGGATATAGTGTCTGTCGAGGATCCTCCCATACCTGATGTGATCCTCGGTTATCTCAACCCCCTCCCCCCTAGCTTTGAGAAGCAGCTCGGAGACGCTGTGACCTGGTTCAGACCTACCTAGGAGGAGCAGCAAGGCCTTGGAGGCCTTCTCAGCTGCCTGCTGGGAGTGGAAGCAGGAGGCCCCATACTTACCCTCCCTAAGGAGGATCGCCGCCACCGAGAGATCCTCCATCGCCTCTGAAAGCCAGTCCCTATAACGTTTTCTCGACAATAGACCGCACAATTAAAGAGGTCATCTGAAATTATTAATCTTTTCCAGAGATCTCCGGTATATAATATCGAAAATGGGCAGTTTAATGATGGAAAATTGATTGGACTCTAGAGGATCTCATCTGAGCCCTCCCCCTAAGATATCTCAGGAACAGCCCCCTCTCCCTCTGGGTGAATACGTATGCGCGTGGGGGAGCACGATGATTTTCAGGAAGCGTAAATAGGTAACCTAAATCTCTCTAGGGACCCGTGAAGCCGCATCATCCCACTCTGAAATATTGAATACAGTTCTGGCTCTATCTAATGGGAAACTGATATCAGTGGCCATTAAAATCAATGAAGGGTTAGCTAGATCATCAGCAACTCCGTAGGTTTAAGCCGTTTTGTAATAGGGTCTACTTGGTAGCCGAGCGCCTCGAGGGATGTGGCTCCTAGGAGTGGCGTGTCTTCGGGTTCGCCAAATATTACTGGGGCTCCAGCGCGGCTATCCTCATACTCGAATACTGCGACGCCGACATCCCGCTCCACTACAGTCCCGCCGTAAACCCTTAACCTCCTACGGCTGAGGGGCTTCAAGCCTAACCTTTCAAGCACACCACGGGGGATCGAAGTGAAAATCGCGCCGGTATCAACGAGCAACTCAATGACATCGAATTTAGACATGTCAGCTGGATTGTATACGCGAACTTTAACATAGGTGAAGCCCATATCCATCGCTCAAACTGAATAGATTATAGACACTTTATTAATATTCTCTCTTATATATAGTTTGCTCGTTTACGTCGATTAGGAGGGTTATGGAGCTTGT
This sequence comes from Candidatus Bathyarchaeota archaeon, assembly GCA_018396515.1. GTDB lineage: Archaea > Thermoproteota > Bathyarchaeia > TCS64 > TCS64 > JAGTRB01. Next base: position 2,115 of record JAGTQJ010000139.1, read on the forward strand.
GAAGGCTAAGATGAGAGTTGTCCTTTTCCTCGTCCCTTCTCTGTTTCTTCTTCCAGCTTCATCTCTTCCTCCTCGATGGGCGGATTGCCTCCACCCTATTTGAGCCTTTCTATGGTTATTGTTGAGCGTATGGTTCCTTATAGTAGAGGTTCTGCTCCTCTGGCGCGCCCTTCCCTCTTTGAGATGTTAGATCCGTCGACCATGGGGCAGCCACGAGGTGGCTGCCGATGAAGCCTGAGCACCTGTGATGAGTCAGGTTTTATACGATGCAATCGCGCTAAAATACGCGCGCTTAGTTCACAAAATCACTTCAGATGCATGGATTACCTTGGCCATCTTCTTCCCCTTATCGTATAGCTCCCTGTCGGCTGTGATGAGTGGGGCGTCTGCCTCGAGGGCTAGAGCCAGATATGATGCATCATATAGGGTGATCTTGAGTTCAATGGCTATCTCTATGGCCCTGCCGAGTGTTGGCTCCATGATGTTAAGCGTCGGTATGGAGCTGAAGGACTTAAACTTCCTTACCGCATCCTCCTTGGTGATGAGGTTTTTGCGTGTCAGTATCACTAAGGCGTTGCCGATCTCATAGAGGATGAGCGAGGGTACGCAGATTGCTTTGAGCATGCCCACGAGTTTCAGGGCTGTGTCCGTGTACCTCTCCCTAACAAGGGTTTGAATGAGCATGGACGCATCTAGGATGGCTTTATTAAGCTCACTCAACAAATGTGCGCCCCTCTCTCATATCACGGATTATCCTGACAATTGTTCACGAGA
>JAGTQJ010000139.1:2933-3608 GCA_018396515.1 Candidatus Bathyarchaeota archaeon
CGCCTTGAAGCTCAATCCTCCTGATCTCGTCCTCTAGGGCCCTCCTCACCAAGGCGCTGATGTTTATCCCCAACTCCTCAGCCCTCCTCTTCAACTCCTCGCTTACCTTAGCTGAGACAGTCACGAGCTTACCCATGGTATCCCTATTGGTAATACCAATAAAAAGGTATAAAGTATTACCATGAGGCTTCGGCCCCCCAAACCCATTAAGGATAAGATGAGTTCTTCATAGCGTTTATACAGCTTGTGATCGATGAGTAAGGTCCACTTGTTTTCAACTATGCCTACTACTATCACTGGCTAGATATCCAACAAGGGTTTTCAACTATGCCTACTACTATCACTGGCTAGATATCCAACAAGGTACAACTCCATTAATGAGCTAAAGGTTTACCCAATCTCCTCGTCTCCTCCTCGATATGTTTATTATCTTTGTTTTCTTTATTGAGAGAAAAATTATCGCTCTTTTCTCGATGAAACTTGAAAACGCCTTCCGTCATACCTAAAAATCGGCGAAGAAACACGGCCAAAACAGTTTTAGAGGTGGTTTGTTAGCAGCGAAAATTATATATGATTTCACAATAAAATTTTATTACCTTAAAGGTGCGTTAAGTTGGGATTTGCTGAGCCAGCCACTCGGGATGTAGCGGTGGTACGAGAGGTCCCCTTGGAGAG
>JAGTQJ010000133.1:0-3802 GCA_018396515.1 Candidatus Bathyarchaeota archaeon
TCGGCCTAGTCTCATCGACCAAGACTAGGATCCTCTTCCCCTGTTGATGGGCGAGCCTTATGGGGCTCAGGGCTGTTCCATAGTCTATGAAGGCCAGGGCTCCGGCGTTGCAGTGGGTCAGGATCCTAGCCCCATCCGGGATGAGAAGGCTTCCGAGCTCCCCTATCCTCCTAGAGGCCTCGAGGTCCTCCTCGGCTATGGCATCAGCCTCTGAGAGCACACTCATCACGGGGTTCTCTGTGGGCCCCTCGGCGGCCCTGAGGCACCTATCAACGGAGTGGAATAGGTTCACAGCTGTAGGCCTCGTGCTCCTGAGGAGAGCGGCCGCTGACTCCAGATAGGTTCTAACATCCTCTTTGAGTTCCTCAGCCTCCAGGGCTGCTTGGGCCATGCCGTAGGCTGCTGCCACACCTATAGCTCCAGCACCTCTGACGATCATGCTCCTTATGGCCTCGGCTGTCTCCTCATGCCTCCATGTGGATACTATCTCGAACTTGTGGGGGAGCTTCCTCTGGTCGATCATATGGACCAACCTCCCCTCCCTCCAGATGGTTCTGAACTCCTTTACCTCCCCTCCCACCTTGACCCTCATCCTCTCTCGCCCCTGACTCCTCCTAGATCTTGGGAGTTTAAAGGCCTGTGGCCCCCTCACCCCTAGGTTACTCTCATAGGCTGAGAGGATAAATCTATAGAGGACCATCACCCTAGCTTTAATAGGAAGCCTTGAAGCCATCCCTCGACGATGTCTGCTTTGCTTATGAGAACAGCACCGTGAGGCTCATAGCTACGAGGGATATTCCCAGAATTGAGACTGCTGGGCTGGTGATAGAGGAGACGGCGGCGAACAGTGAGTTGAGGGTTAACCTGTGGGTGGCGTGGGAGCTTGTGGAGGCAGGCCTAGCCCGCTTCGCGGATGGGGGCCTAAAATCGGATGAGCTGATCCAAGCCCATTATCGTGAGCGCCTCCAGCCCCTAGGGCAGCTCTCAGCCCTGCCCGACAGATTTTATGCTCAAGCGTACATCACCTTCAACCAGCTGACTAGGGAGGCTAAGGGGGAGGAGGCCCGCTTGGCACACCTGAACAGGCTGAGGGGAATGTTCAGGGATATACTTGAGAGCAGGATAAACAAGATCGTTAGACTTGCCTCCTCAGAGGTAGCCTCCCCCCCGAAGGAGCTCCAGAACGAGGAGGCTCAGCTCTTTAGGGAGCTGAATAGGAAGATCTCGGCCTGGAGGAGGATGCTTAGGAGGGTGGGAGAGAGGTGAACATAGAGGCATTGCAAGCCCAGCCCGAGGAGGCCTTCAAGGGGTTCATAGAGGAGTTCAGGGATCCTGAGGGGAGGCTGAAGTACGAGCAGGCCATCTCGGAGCTGGCTGTGAGGAGGCTAAAATCCCTAATAGTCGAGTTTAAGGACCTATACACCTTTGACTCCTCCTTGGCAAATAGCATACTAGAGAACCCTGAAAGCTACCTCCAAGGCCTCGAGGCTGCAGCCTTCTCCAAGCTCAGGATGAGGGATCCCGAGTACGCGAACAGGATTGGGGGCATCCACGTCAGGATAAGGGGCCTCCCGATCGAGATCCCCCTCCGCAGGATAGGGGCGGACTGCATAGGGAGGCTTGTGATGGTCAGCGGCATCATAGTCAGAGCGACAACAGTCACCCCGATCCTCATCAAGGCCGTATTCAGATGCAACTCCTGCGGTGAGCTGAACCACGTCGAGCAGCCATCATCCTCAAGCCAGTATATGAGGATGCCCCAGAAATGCGTTCACTGTGGGAGCCGAAGGGGCTTCGAGCTCGAGCCCAGGGAGTCCATCTTCATAGATTCCCAGAGGATAACCCTCCAGGAGAAGCCTGAGGAGCTTCCCCCAGGGCAGCTCCCTAGATCCTTGAACATAATCCTCCTTGACGACTTGGTGGACGCGGCTAGGCCCGGGGATAGAGTTCAGGTAACCGGTACTATTGAGCTTCTCCCGAGGCAGGGTAGGGGCGGCCCCCTCCGCTCCTTCGACTTCCTCCTGAAGGCGAATAACGTAGATGTGATCGGTAGAGAGCAGGAGATGCTAGAGATAACTCCAGAGGATGAGTCTAGGATCAAGGAGCTGGCGTCGGACCCATGGATCCATAGGAAGATACTCCAATCCATAGCTCCCTCTATCCACGGCTACGAGGCTGTGAAGGAGGCGATAATGTACCTCCTATTTGGAGGGGTTCCAAAGGAGCTTCCAGACATAAGGATAAGGGGTGACATAAACGTCCTCTTGATAGGGGATCCCGGCACTGGGAAGAGCCAGATGCTTCAGTACGCGGCGAGGATCGCCCCTAGGGGGCTCTACACTACGGGGAGGGGGTCCACCGCGGCGGGTCTAACCGCGGCGGTTGTCAGGGAGGGCGGGACTGGAAGCTTCATCCTTGAGGCGGGGGCCCTGGTTCTGGGGGATATGGGGGTCTGCTGCATAGATGAGATGGACAAGATGAGGGAGGAGGATAGGAGCGCCATCCACCCAGCTATGGAGCAGCAGGTGGTCTCCATAGCTAAGGGGGGGATAGTGGCAACCCTTAACGCTAGGTCCTCCATCCTGGCGGCGGCTAATCCAGCCCTTGGACGCTACAACCCGTATCAGACCGTGGCACAGAACATCAACCTGCCCGTGACAATTCTGAGCAGGTTCGACTTGATCTTCATACTCCAGGACAAGCCGGAGGCGGACAGGGACTCGAGGATGGCTGAGCACATACTAGACCTCCACAGGTCCGCTGGAAACCCGAGGGTGGCCCCCATAGACCAGGAGACTCTAAAGAAGTACATCAGCTACTCGAGGAGGATAAGGCCGGTCTTGACGGATGAGGCTTCCAGACGCCTGAGGGACTTCTATGTCAAGATGAGGGCAGCCTCCACCGAGGGGGGTGAGGCCTCGGCGATAAGCATAACCCCCAGGCAGCTCGAGTCGCTGATAAGGCTGGCCGAGGCTAGGGCCAGGGTTCACCTTAGGGGTGAGGTGACGGTGGAGGATGCCGAGGCTGTCATAGCCCTCATGCAGAGAAGCCTGGAGCAGGTGGGAATAGACCTGACCACAGGTAGGATCGACATAGACATAATCTACACAGGGAAGCCCAGAAGCCTCCAGGTCCAGCTCCAGAGGGTCCTGAGCCTCATAGCCGATATGGAGAGATCGGCCGGTGTTGTGAGGGATGAAGACCTATACAACGCCCTCCAAGAGGAGCACCAGATAGGGAGGGCTGAGGCTGCTAAGCTGATAGGGATACTGATGAGGGACGGAACGATATACTCCCCCAGGCCAGGCTTCTACAAGAGAACAGCCTAGCCCAATAAAATAAAGGGTGGTCTTGGGTTATGGGTCTTTTAACGCCTCCTAGGCTTGGTTATTATCTCCTGAACCCTGAGGTCGAAGATGTCGCTTAGATGGGCTGGCTTTATCACTACGGCGGTGTCCGCGCCCCGCCCGGTTCCGGCTATGGCTATGACCTCTCTATCCATCGGGATAAGGCCGGCGTCCGCTGCCATCGCCGTTATCTCGACGCAGACCTTCATGCCCTCGCAGAAGAGCCTTAAGGTGTTAGCCATAAGCTCAGCAGGCCCTAAGGTGTTGAACTTCTTCCTTATGGCCCTGCTCACACCGGCGAAGGCATGGCTCGCTGTAAGGATCTTGCCCCCTCCCTTTCTTATCTTCTCGGCCGCCTCCTCCTCGAGCTCCAGCTTCCCGGGCTCTCTGAACCCTGCCGAGTGGGTGACCACGACGACGTTGAAGCCCTTGAATGTCTCCACCGCCTTAACCCC
>JAGTQJ010000133.1:3810-3986 GCA_018396515.1 Candidatus Bathyarchaeota archaeon
CCCGGGTTGACGCCACGACTATGTCCTTTATCCCGAGCTCCTCAGCCCTCCTCTTGGCAGCCTCTAGAGTCTGAGCCGTGTTGTTCTCTCCTGGCTCTAGGAAATAGGTTATAGATTTAACCTCAGACATATAACCACAACTATGGAGGCAGCTCTTCACAGTTATTAATATTTCC
>JAGTQJ010000135.1:0-149 GCA_018396515.1 Candidatus Bathyarchaeota archaeon
CTCCGGAGTGGAAGGTCAGCGTGATGAAGAGGAAGCTAGCGTAGACAGCAAGCGATGGAAGAAGCACGTAGGGGTTCCTCATCAGGCTAGCGTACTTCCCAGCTAGCTCGGGATAGATCCTCCTGAGAAAAGCGTACTGCACGGCAACC
>JAGTQJ010000135.1:155-3938 GCA_018396515.1 Candidatus Bathyarchaeota archaeon
GCAGGGGTCAGCAGGAAGATGGCCACGAGAGGGTCGGCCGTGAATAACGTTAGCTCCCTTTCAAGTTTCATCAACTCCTCCTCATCCTTTGAGATAGCTTCATCAAGCCTTCCAGCATTATCGAGAGCGTATTGAACCACGTAGACTAGCTCCTCATAGTAGAAGGGCTTTAGCGTGTAGTTGTATGGCATTCCAATTATTTTAGCGACTATTCTACTGTCCTCCGTCCTTATCAGGATCTTTCCGAAGTTCCTGACTTCGTATGTCACGTTCACATCGGAACGGCTACCCCTCCAGAACTCGTTACCCGAGTAAAGTATCCTGACGTGCTCGCCCTCCTCCGAGTAGCTGAGGAGCCTGAGGACCAGAGGAGCCACCATCTCCCTGTACTCATCAGCCTTGTTCTTGAGGTAGAGGATCTCGTTCCTCAGTACCTCTATCCTCCTCTCCCTGAGCCATATCTCATCCATCTTCACGAAGTAGAGGCTTGAGGCCGCGTATATGGAGGCGATCAGCAGCAGGAGGAGAAGGGCGATCAAGCCCCTCATAGAGGATTCAGGACGCCCCTGGATTTAACCTTTTATGAGCTCACACGAGGGTTCGAGTGATGCTCGCTAGCCTCCTCAGGGCGGATCCCTTCTCGTGATCGGTGAGGTTGGACTGTATTATTCCCGAGCGCAGGACCTCAATGGCCCTGTCCATGAGCCGTGTCCTCACCGGGAAGGGGACCCCGTCCTTTCCACCGAAGGCGAAGCTGTACCTGGCTGGATCCCTCCTGCTCGCCGGAGCATCGTAGATCACCTCAGCCACCAGCGAGAGGGCCCTCAGCAGGGAGGGGCCTACCCCTCTCACGAGGAGCAGATCCTCGTAGTTGCTCAGGGCCAGCTGGTTCGCCTCCTCCACAGCTCTCCAATCTATCCTCCTGGGCATCCTCAGGTAGCTGACGCCCTCCAGGTAAGGGCTTAATGGACCTGAGCTCGCCTCGGAGATCAATCTCTTCAACCTAGAGCTTCCCTCCGCTATTAGATCTAGAGAAGCCTTTCTGTTCTCCTCAGATTCCTCAGCAGCCAGATTGAGGACCTCCTCACGTGAATCAGCCATCACTCCGGAATGAGGGTCCTTCAGGAAACCCCCGAGTCCATAAGAGACCCAGTGGTACCTTCTTGCTGTCCTCCTCTCGGGGTTCATCCCCTGCTGAACGACGGTCCAATCGCCGTCCTCGCTGAAGAGTATGGTGTGATGGTAGATGAAGTGGCCGTCCTGAAGGGCGGCGTTGTCAACCTTAGCTGTCAGCCTGCTCACTCTCACCAGCTCCTTAGCCTTCGAGTCGCTCATTGATAGGCGATCAGCCTTCATCAGCACCTCCTTAGGTGTCTCGAGGGATCTCTTACCCTTCCCCCCGCACGCTACTATGCCCAGGTCATCCTCATCGAGCACATCCCTTATCACGGCCGTGAGCACGGTGGTCACCCCGGAGGAGTGCCAATCGTAGCCCAGGACGCAGCCCAAGGACTGGAACCAGAAGGGATCGCTCAACCTGAGGAGGAGCTCCCTCCTCCCGAACTCCCTCACCACTGTGGCTATTATCTCCCTTCCAAGAGCTTTCATTCTGGAATAGAGCCACCTTGGTGCTTTCCCTTCGTGCAGGGGGAGCTCAGCCTCCCCCACCACTCTCGGATCTCCCACCATTCACCATCATTGGGAGCATCGACTAAATAAACTTGCCATAGCTGGGAGCCTTGAGTCCGCTCAGCGTTCCGAGCCCGTCTAACGATGGCCCTGTTCATGAGCCCCCGGAGGCCGTGACTAGGTTCCCTCACAGAACTCAGGAGGAGGGCTAACTCATCATCTCGATGACGAACCTGAAGGCGAAGGAGAACATCAGGAAGGATGCTGCGAATATCACGGAGCTCACCATCGAGGTTGTCAGAAGGTAACCCGAGAGGTAGTTGAACTCCGTTAAGCTAGCGATGCTCGAGAGGTACCAGAAGCTGAGAAGAACCTGAACTGCGAGGAAGGGAATCAGGAAGGAGAATAAGAGCGGGATGGAATCCTCCAGATCATGGTAGGCGGAGGAGACGGCTGATATCATGAGGGAAATTGAGATCACCAGCTCGATTATGGAAATGCCTCTCTCCGCTGCCATCCAAATGAGGTCACCCAGGACAGCCCCTGCCACAGCATAGTACGCTAACTCAGCTTCCCGTCCCACGGGATCCATCGTATTGGAGCTCCTATAAGCATTACTACAAAAATTTTAACATCCCGGTCTCACCAGCTTGGCCATCGTTGGCTTATGCTCGAAGGGAGCGCCGTGCCTCTCGGCGAAGACGAAGCTTGACATCTTCCTCCTCCTGGTGATCCCCTCCTCCTTCCTCCCCCTCCCTATCACTATTATGGCAACTGGTCTCCTGTCGTCGGGGGCTTCGATAACCCTCATCACCCTGAAGTCGTCGAAGGCCCCTACCCAGCAGGTTCCGTAGCCTAATGCATGAGCTGCCAGCATCGCGAATGTGGCGGCTATCGTGGCGTCCTGCAGGGAGTAGAGCTCCTCCCCCCTCTTGCCGTATCTTACCGCGGATCTGGAGGGTACTGCCAGGAAGACCAGGTGGACTGAAGCCTCTACCATGAAGTCCTGATTGTATGAGGCCTTAGCTAGGAGCTTCCTCCTCTCCAGATCCCTGACAACGACGATCTCATAAGCCTGAAGGTTTCCGGCTGAGGGAGCGCAGCAGGCGGCCTCCAATATCATGTTCAGGTGTTCCTCGCTGACCTCCTCTCCCGTGTAGCTCCTCACGCTCCTCCTCTCAGCAAGCACATCGAATATGTCTGGCATGCGCCCCTCAACAACTATAAGATAAAAGGGATCGCATAGCCAGGGGGTACCCATAGGCACCTGCATCATCTGCGGCAGATCCTCCCGCCTCATCTCGGAGGCCCTTGGGGTTTGCTTGGAGTGCCTGAGGAGCGATCCTGAGGCCGCTGAACACGCCCTCTCAGTGCATAGGAGGGAGAGGGCGAGGATGGGCCTGCCTCCCGAGCCTCCCAGAGGGAGAGGTGTTGAGTGTGGGCTCTGTGATGCCAATTGCGTCATCCCTGATGGAGGAGTGGGCTACTGCGGTCTCGTGATGAACGATGATGGTAAGCTGGTCAACCTGGCCGGAGCTCCCAAGTACGGGCTTCTGGAGTACTACTACGACCCCATCCCAACTAACTGCGTGGCTCACTGGTTCTGTCCAGCATCAACAGGCCTGGGCTACCCTAGATGGGCGCTTAGAAAGGGTCCGGAGCTGGGACACTACAATCTGGCTGTCTTCTACGGTGCATGTAACCTGGACTGCCTCTTCTGCCAGAACTGGTTCTTCAGAAAGCTGACATTGAGCAAAAGGCCTCTATTAAGCTTCGAGAAACTCGTGGAAGCGGCTCTCGATCGTTCAGTGACTTGCGTCTGCTTCTTCGGAGGAGATCCCTCCCCTCAGGTAGCTAACGCCCTCCTCGTCTCGAGGGAGCTCATGAGGAGAGCTAGTTTGATGAGGGTGTGCTGGGAAATGAACGGGCACTTGAACCCGAGGACGTTCAGAGCTGTCCTCGACGTCTCCCTAAGGAGCGGAGGTATTGTTAAGTTCGATCTGAAGGCCTGGGATCCCAGGCTTTACTTGGCCCTGACGGGAAGGGAGCTTGGATGCGTTTACGAGAACGCCAGGGAGGCCCTCATGAGATCGGGGGAGAGGGAGGATGTGCCCCTCTTCACGGCCAGTACGCTCCTAGTTCCAGGTTACGTCG
>JAGTQJ010000136.1:0-882 GCA_018396515.1 Candidatus Bathyarchaeota archaeon
TGCGACCCCAAATGGCCCAGAGACTGGCTCTGCCCCAGGTGCAGGGAGGCTGAGGACCCAGCCGAGGAGTTCGGAGTGGAGCTCATATCCGGGAGGGAGCGGTACAGCAGGATACAGGGCAACGAGTACACCAATGAGGCGAAGATCCTAGGGGTCAAGGATATCCAGGCCATAGTCCAGGGGGAGAACCCCTCAGACCCAAGGGTCTTCATAGGGACGGGGATCCTGAGGGGCAACAGGGGGATCGTCTGCGTGGATGAGCTCCCAGCCATCCCAACAAAGGTCCAGGTCCTCCTCCACCCCATCCTCCAGGAGGGTAAGATCATCCTGGAGGAGTACAACTGGGAGCGCCCCGTGGACATATTCTTCATAGCCACAGGAAACCCATCGGGATTCGCCCATGTCAACAGGATCCCAGAACCCCTCCTGGACAGGCTGGAGATGATACCCATGGACCTCCCCGAAGAATCCGTCGAGAGGGAGATAATGCTGAAGGAGAGGCTGAGGATACAGGGGGGATTCTTCAAGGACCTGAGAGATGAGAAGGAGAAGAAGCCCTCATGGATAGACCTAAAAACCGTCAGGAGGGGTGCTGTAGCCCCCTGGTGGATAATCGACGTGATAAACAAGACCTCCCGGTACACAAGGCAATGCCCGAACATAGAGAGGGGGGCGAGCATAAGGGGGAGCATAAAGGCCCTCGACCACACCATCTCCTCGGCGGAGATGAGGAACAGAACAGTCTGCACCCTGGAGGACGCGGCGAAGGGGCTGAAGCTAGCTTTAAGGGGGAGGATCCGCCTAAACCCCGACCTGATAGGGTTCGAGGAGGAGCCAAGGCTGACAATGGCCAAGCATGACATGGCTGTCGAGGATATAATG
>JAGTQJ010000136.1:896-3842 GCA_018396515.1 Candidatus Bathyarchaeota archaeon
AGATGTGGGCATCGCCATCCTGATGGGCCTAGGGGAGGGGTTCGACAGGATGGCCCTGGGAGAGGAGCTTGAACACATCCTCACAGAGGGTTCAAGCCTCCTCGAAGCCCTAGGCGACCACCCCAGGGCATCGGAGGCTGTCTCATGGATGGATCAGATGGCATACCAGAGGAGGACCGATGGAGAAGAGGGTTTAGAAGCCCTCTTAATGAGCACGCCTGAGAAGTCAAACGAGGAAGCTCTGGAGGAGTACAGGCTCTCAGCCCTCGAGCTCCTAGCCAACACCCTCATCGCCCTAGGGATCCTCAGCCCCCTCCCACCGGAGGCACGAATCTTCACGCCCAAGAGGATGGAGCCCTGATGGAGCCCCAGAGACATAACCCCTGTAGCGACCTAGAATCGGACCTCCACCAGATCCTGAGGGAGGTGATGAGGATGCAGATAGGCCACGGCCTGGACTACGACTCCAGGATAATGGAGAGGGCCAGAGAGCATGCCCAGAGGAGGGTGGTGGAGGCTGAGAGGAGGAGGGAGGAGGCCCTGAGGGAGCTGGAGGAGCTCGAGGCCGAGCTCCTGAGGAGGGCTGTGGAGGAGATCCTCGAGGAGGAAGCAGACCTGGAGAGGGTCCTGGAGGAGTTGGAGATGAACGAGGAGAGGAGGGGCCTCATGGAAGAGATAGAGGAGCTCGAGTCGGAGCCCAGGGCCCTCACGAGGGAAGACCTCGACAACGCCCTCTCAGACCTGGAGAGGAGGGGCCTCATAGAGAACAGCCCAAAGGCCCTCAGGCTCACCTCCAAAGGGGCGAGGGCCTTGGGAAGGGCAGCCCTAGAGAGGATCCTGGAGAATCTATCAAGGAGGGGGCTAGGCCCCCACACCCTTGATAAGCCTGGGGAAGGCCCCTGGAAAGGATCCGCCATCAGGAGCTACGAGCACGGCGACCCATACGAGAGGATCGACATAGAGTCCAGCCTCATCTCAGCCCTGGAGAGGGGAGGCTCCCCCTCAGACCTTAGGCTCAAGGACCTTAAGGTCTACGAGTCCAAGAACCACGCCCGCCTCCACCTAGGGATCATAGTGGACGAGAGCGGCTCCATGAACCGAGACGGCAAGGTTGAGGCAGCTTTAGAGGCGGCCCTAGCCCTCTCCGAGCTCATGAGGTTATGGTTTCCCGATGACAGGCTCACCCTAATAGCCTTCTCCGAGGAGGTGAGGAGGCTCGCCCCCTGGCAGCTGCCGAGGATATCCGTACCTATGAAGTTCACTGATATGAGGGCTGCCCTTAGGGCCTTCAGATTGGAGTCAAGCCATGAGGCCGGGGAGAGGCAGGCCTACCTGATAACAGACTCAGCCCCCAACTACCAGGACGGGGCCTATATAGGCTTCGAGGCAGCCCTAAAGGGGGTTCTGAGAGAGGCACGCCGATATAGGGAGGAAGGGATAATCCTCAACATATTGATGCTCGACGAGGATGATGAACTCCGGAGGATGGCCAGGGCGCTGGCGAGGGAGAGCCTTGGAAGGGTCTTCTTCACAAACCCCAGGAACCTCGGGGAGGCTGTCGTCGAGGACTTCCTCAACATGAGGAGGGCATAAACCCCTAAAGATAGATAATCTCATCAAGACCATGATAAACATCTTTCTCTCATCGAAATTCGAGGCTTAGGGCGGATATCTGTTCCCGGTCAGGGGAGGATCCGCGCCCCTCCATCATCTATCTCGGCCATTAAGAGCTCCCCCTCAAGCCCAGCCTGGCCTAGAGCTCCAACCAGCCTCCTCTCCTCATCCTCATCCACGAGGGCGAAGGCCGTCTCGCCGAGCATCGACATGCTGCAGGCCACGCCAGCTCCATCAGCGAGGTCAAGGATCCTCCTCAGCCTCGGCGTTATCAGGCCGAGATGCTCCGCGAACCTCCTGGATAGCCTCATAAAGCGGGCTGGGCTTGGATCCCTGACGATCTCATCCACAAACCTCCCCCCGATCTCATTCACCCTGGCCCGGAGGGAGGGGTCCCTCAGGACCTCCCTTGTCTGGATGGGGCCGAGGTGATAGCACACCACCGAGAGGCCGCCGTGGTGGAATTTGACCACCTCCCCCACCCCTGGCCCCCCGGGCTTGACGATCGCCCCGAACCCGCCCACCAGCTCGGCCAAGACGGTTCCCAGGCCGGTCCTGCACTCGATCTCAGCCAAATGGGCGATCCTCGCCGCCTCTAAAGGGGGGAGACCCAACCCGAGGGCCTCGTTGAAAGCTAGGGCGAGGCTCAGGGCTCCCCCGCCGCTCGCCCCGAATCCAGCCCCTATGGGGACCTGAGCCTCATGCTCAACCAGGATGCTGTAGGGCCTATCCAGGAGTGGGATCATCCTCCTAAGGACATTCATGGAGACCAAGGCGTCGGGGGCCTCCCTCCCATTTATCCTCACCCTGAAGGAGGCCTCCTCGGCGGGCTCGGCCACCACCCTCGTCCTGATCCCCAGGTTTATTGAACACCCTGAACCCCTAGCCCCCCTCCTGAGGGGGTCTTCAGACTCATCGCAGATCTCGAAGAAGCCCGTCAGGTGCCCGGGGGCAAAGGCGTAGGCCTCCAATACCTTTAACCCTCCAAGAAACTGGGCTGACCATGAATTTAGGTATAGCTGAGACATCTCCCGGAAGATCGCAGCATCACCCGTCAAATCCCGTGAAGCCTAAGTCCACCCTAGGCTCGACCTCAAAAACCCTAAAAGGCTGGGATTTGGAGATGTAGGTAGGTAGCCATGTCCGGCTCGAGGGGAGATGCTAGGGGTATGGCGGAGCTCCTCCGCTCCGGGGCCAGGATGCTCAGCTACAACTGCCCCGAGTGCGGCTCCCCCCTCTTCCAGCTCAAGTCTGGGGAGATCTGGTGCGCAAAATGCCAGAAGAGGGTGGTGATAGTCTCAGAGGCTGAGGGGGAGGCCGCTGTGAAGAGGG
>JAGTQJ010000137.1:0-3030 GCA_018396515.1 Candidatus Bathyarchaeota archaeon
CCCGATCAAGCCTCCCAACCCGTGGAGGAATGCGAAAAAGGCAACCCCTCCATATGCAGATAATACCAAGGTTGGAGCCATGAAGAAGCTTCCTATTATGAAGCCAGCTACGAGGGTTGATATAACGGATATGAGGACTAGAAGGACCGAGCCAATGAGCCTCCTATCAAGAAGGTTTCTATAACCTATGGCCCTTGAGGATATGTCGAAGATGAAGCTTGCAGCTGTGAATCCTAGGAAGTGGAGCGCCGTCGGTCTCAGGATGAAGTTGAGTATGGTTGCTATGAGCCCCATAGCCGATGCGCACAGGAGCCTCCTTGTCCACCAGATTGTGAGGATGAGGAGGGAGGCCCCTACCATATCGCAGAGGATGGGGAGGCGTGTGGCCTGCCAGAATATCGGCGTTATGGTCACATTCAGTATGGCCCACGTTGAGGCCAGTAGAGATATGGCCACGATATCCCTCGTATCCAGCCTCGGCATAGCCTCACCAATGTTACGATTATTTTTTTTAGTAACACGAATATAAGGCTTTTCATTAGGTACACTATGATCATTTTGGTGAGGCTTGAATGGGGCAGAGCGTGGTCAGGTTCAGTGTCTCACTTCCCCCAGCCCTTGTGAAGGAGTTCGACGAGACCTGGAGGAGTATGCGATATGATAACAGGTCAAAGGCCCTACATGACGCCCTCCGAAGCTTCATCAGCGAGGTTGAGTGGATGAGGGAGGAGGGAGGCTTCCTGGTCGGTGTGGTTATGGCTCTCCACTACCTAGATAGGCCTGGCCTTTTGGAGGAATTAGCCACCATATTGAGGAGATTTAGAGGCATAATCTCCTCCATCCAGCAGGTTTATGTGGAGGAGAACAAGATGCTCGGGATCATCTCTGTGGCGGGGGAGGCTGGGGAGATCAAGAGGATGGCTCAGGAGCTTATGGCAAAGAGGGGAGTTAAGCAGGTTAAGGTCTCTGTCATCTCCCCATAGATAAAATGTTGGGGGCTCCTTATCCACGTTCTATAATGAAAAGTTCCGAATCCTCAGCCCTAGCCAACCAGCTCAACAGCTCCTCTCCAGATCCCATGGAGAGTTGGGATCGGATTCGCCTTAAAACATCCTCCTTTAAGGTTATCATCAAAAATTTCTCAGACTTAATGAATTCGGCCTTTATTCCAGGGCCTTCCTCCACTTCTATGTTTCTCTTGCCCAGCGTGCACCCGGTGGAGAACTGGATTCCGTCAACCGTGCAGGACTCCGGAGGCTTCAATGGAAGATAGATCCTACACCTGAGGTCGAACCATCCTCGGGCCTCCAGTTTATTAAGGGCCGCTAGGCCCATTCTCAAGCCCAAGGCTAGATATGGGCCTCCATGTCCATGAAACTCCACCGCCCTACTGAATAGCTCATCCGACCAAGCTCTCACCTTACGCAAATCAGCCGATTCCAATCTACATCACCTAATTAGGGTGATCTCAGCGTGATCTCTCTTGTCTCTCGGATTAGACTTCAACCTTCTCCGCCTCTCCAGCTCTCGATGCGGTTATCCCCTTCAGGGCTTGAGATGCAGCCTCCCTGAGGAAGGCGACGTCGCTGTCGATGGCGCAGAACTTGAAGCCTCTCTTCAGAGCCTCGTTTATGTTTGTTGGCCCAGGTGCCGTGGTGCAGTGCATTCCCGGCGCCACGCCGTGCCTCTCTCCAGCCTCCACAATCCGATCTAAAGCGTCTATGAAGTCTGGGTGACTGTATTTTCTATGTATACCCATATCCATTGTTAGATCTGATGGGCCGACGAAGCATGCATCCACCCCCTCGACTGAGAAGATCTCATCAATATTTCTCACTCCCCTCCTCGTCTCGATCATAACCACGATGAGCGTCTCATCATTGGCTGTGGCAAAGTAGTCCGGATCCCTGAATGCCGCCAGCCTTGGGCCTGCACCCCTCTCCCCCAGGGGTGGATACTTGATGAACCTCACGGCATCCCTAGCCATCTCCGCGCTCTCTATCCTCGGTATAACCAAACCCGTGGCTCCAGCGTCGAGGGCCTTTTTAGCCCATATGGGGTCGTTCCACGGGATTCTGGCCATGGGCATGCACCTCTCCCGGTTGTATAGCATGCCCTGAACCATGAAGTGGTAGGTCTCAGGGCCGAATGGCCCGTGCTCCATGTCGCAGACCAGCCAGTCGAAACCGAGATCAGCGAGGTACATGGATATATCTGGGTGGCCTATGGTGATCCAGGTCCCGATGCTGGCCTCACCAGCCTTGAGCTTCTTCTTCACAAGATTCCTCAATTTGACACCTCTCATAGGTTAGCGGGATTTCAAATTTAAAGAATCTGGAGCAACCCCAGAACCTCAATCCTATATAGTTTACTTGGTCTGTGTTTTCTGTGCCTCTACCCAGCTGAACTTTCTCTGGAGGGTTGCTGGATAGTACTCTCTCCAGCTGTATCCGATTCTCTCGCCCCACTCATAGTACACCCGGGGATCTATGTAACTTTTAAGGGATGTACCTAGGTTGTAGTCGCGGGTCTCCCTCTGGATCTCGACCTGGATTCTGAGCTCCTCAAGCTTCTTTCGATATCTGGCCTTCAATTCATCCAATCTATTAATCACTCTTTTTCTATAAACCTCCCATTCATTTTTTATTTTCCTTATACTATTTCTTAAATTTTCAACATTATTCTTCTTTTTAATTAACCTCTCCTTTAAGCTATCTATAGAATTTCCTTCAATCCTTCTCTTTTCTATAATTTCTTTTATATCATCCATCTTCCTTCTTTCTTCATTTAAACTCATCTCTTTTTTATATAATCTATCTTTAAAGCGCACATCTATTTCCATCATTTTCATTTTTAGATTATTTTCCAATTTTTTATATTCAATTTTTAATTTTTCAATTTTTTCAACTTTTTTCTTAAGAGATGATTCCCAGTTCTTAGGTATTGCCCTTTTATGGTTACATATTTTTGCAGCCTCAAGGTTCACCATAATTGCAACATATCTCTTTAAATATTTAGGATCATCCTTCA
>JAGTQJ010000137.1:3058-3585 GCA_018396515.1 Candidatus Bathyarchaeota archaeon
TACAGCGCTCGTTGCGTAGAAGGTCCTGAAGACCTTGGCCGATAGACCTGGGTGAACCTCGTTTAGAAACTCGCTGACCCTCTCAGAGTCAACGCCCTCGAATATGGTTGATCGCGCCTCGGCCATGAACTCCTTGAGGTTCCTCACAACCTCCTCCGGCAATCTCGCGGTGATGAGGTGGCGAATTGAGTCCTTTCCGAGGAAGTCGAAGGTTACCGTGCCGTCCTCGTTGAAGGTTAAGTGCTCCGGCCTAAGGGTTGAGGCTCCCACCGTGTCGGCTTCATCCTCATCCTTCTCGTCCCCGACCCGTATCTTCAGGGCGTCTATAAGGTAGCATACAGTCGCGGTCTTCCTCCTTTTAGGATCCTTAGAGGAGAGGTTCTCAAAGATGTGCCTCTTAACCCTCTCTAGGTTGTTTCCCAGCTCTCTAGCCTTCTCGAACTTCTCCAGCTCCCTCCTCTGCTTGAGGTAGGAGGATTCTGAGAGCCAGACATACTTCATCTTCCCGCTCAGCTTATCCCTCCACC
>JAGTQJ010000137.1:3591-3733 GCA_018396515.1 Candidatus Bathyarchaeota archaeon
TCCACATGGCGTCGGGATCCCACACTATGGCCTTCCAGTTGCCCTTAGGCCTCGGGGCATCTGGGGAGAGGTTGAGTTCTATATCCTCCTCCTTCGGCCCCTCCTTCCAGGATCCACGCCTCGGATGGTTTCCTCGGCCCAT
>JAGTQJ010000138.1:0-1313 GCA_018396515.1 Candidatus Bathyarchaeota archaeon
TCATAGAGAGGGAGGCGAGGATGGGTGGACCCATCCACACGAAGGGTGTGATGATCCTCTCCGGCTTCCTCAACGAGAGGTATGCTAGGGATAAGCCCCTAAGCCTGAGCGCGAGGCTGGTCTTCGAGCAGAGCTACTCCGGGGTCGAGGGGGACAGCGCATCTAGCGCGGAGCTATACGCCATCCTATCGGCCCTCTCTGGGGTTCCGATAAAGCAGTACCTTGCCGTGACGGGATCCGTCAACCAGAAGGGGGAGATCCAGGCCATCGGCGGCGTGAACGAGAAGATAGAGGGGTTCTACCAGGTCTGCAAGGTGAAGGGGCTTAATGGGAGGCAGGGAGTCGTCATACCGGAGAGCAACGTACAGAACCTCGTCCTAAAGGAGGAGGTGGTGGAGGCGATAAGGCAGGGAAAGTTCCACATATACCCCGTCAAGACCATAGACGAGGGGATCGAGATACTCACAGGATTAAAGGCGGGGGAGAGGAGGCCGGATGGAACCTTCGAGGAGGGTACGGTAAACTACCTCGTCCAGAAGAGGCTTGAGGAGATGGCGGAAGCAATAAAGGAGTACCCAGCCTGAGATGAGAGAATGCAACACTAATATTGATCATCCTGGATCAACCAACGAATCACACTAGCACAAAGGATTTATGGGGCAACTCCCAGAATTTTTTCTCAGGGGAAACCTTCTAGGTGGGAATGGAGCAGCTCTATGATGTCATAATCATAGGAGGAGGGCCCGCTGGCCTCACCGCCGGGATGTACACGGCTAGACACGGCCTGAAGACCCTCATTCTCGACGGGAAGAGGCATGGTGGGAAGGCGGCGGAGGCCGCGCTAATAGATAATTTCCCCGGGTTCCCAGAGGGAATCTCCGGAAAGGAGCTCATGGAGAGGTTCATAGCCCATGCCAAGAGGTTCAACGCCGAACTCAAGATAGAGAAGATTGTCGGCCTCAACCCCCACGGGCATCCTAAAGAGGTCTACACGAGGGAGGGAGTCTACATGGCTAAGGCCTTAGTGATCGCCACCGGGATCCAGCGGAGGAGATTAAAGGTTCCTGGAGAGGAGGAGTTCAGGGGGAAAGGGGTCTCATACTGCTCGATATGTGACGGCCCCCTATTCGAGGGTAAGGTGGTAGCCGTAGTCGGTTCATCGAGCGAGGCTGTGGAGGAGGCCCTAGCCCTCTCAAAGATCGCTAAGAGGATATACTTCATACCCGGCGCTGAGAGGTTGGCCGAGGAGGCACTTAGAGAGCTGACCGGTAGCCCGAACATAGAGATTATCGAGGGGGCCAGCGTGGAGTCTA
>JAGTQJ010000138.1:1365-1731 GCA_018396515.1 Candidatus Bathyarchaeota archaeon
GAGGTTGGATGTCGATGGGATCTTCATAATACTAGAGCACATCCCCATGATGGATATGCTCAGGGAGGCCGGGGTGGAGATGGATGAGGGGGGCTGCATAAAGGTGGATGGCCACAACAGGACTAATATCCCCGGCATCTTCGCAGCCGGGGAGTGCACATGTGGAGGAGGAATCCAAGTCATAACCGCGGCCGGTGATGGGGCTAGGGCTGGGATATCCGTTATAAGATATCTCCAAACCACCAGAACGAAATAGTGGAAGGGCTCCGCATCATATTCTACTCCGAATCGGAGATAGGAACCTTCCATGTCCGGGCCTTCCTAATATCTCACCATCCTCCCATATGACCTCCGCTGAGAGGTTGA
>JAGTQJ010000138.1:1937-2092 GCA_018396515.1 Candidatus Bathyarchaeota archaeon
AGGCTTAGTAGACCCCTATCCACCGAGTCGAGCATCAATGGGAGGGTCGTCTCTACACCAACGCTGCCGGATGGGGCATCGAAGATGTCGCTCCATCCCCTCTCCTTCTCCTCCCTCGTGTAGGGGGCGTGGTCGCTCGCCACGACATCTAGGAG
>JAGTQJ010000138.1:2130-3657 GCA_018396515.1 Candidatus Bathyarchaeota archaeon
CAGGGGCCCTCAGGGGAGGATCCACCTTCCCGTACGGGCCGAGCCTCCCAAGGTCGTCTGTCGATAGGAACAGGTAGCAGGGTGAGGTCTCACCCGTTACCTTAACACCCCTCCCCTTGGCCCATGAAAGGATGGCTAAAGCTTCAGAGGAGGTCATGTGGCATATGTGGAGGTGGACTGAGGCCTCCTCCGCGAGGAGGATGGCCCTAGCGGTGGCCTCGGCCTCAGCTAGGGGGGGCCTGAACTCAGAGTGGGCTTGCGGGTCTCTCCTACCCAGGCTCCTAGCCCTCTCTACGCCCCTGGAGACGAGATCCTCATTCTCGGCGTGGACCAGGCAGGGGAGACCCGTCTCGGCTATTAGGAGAAGGTTGTCGAGCATATCGGCGTCTGAGACGGCCAGCTCCTTGAACCTGGAGATCATGAACATCTTGTAGGCTATGGCCCCTTCCTCCGCTAGGGGTTTTATCTCATCCCTGCTCATCGATCCAGCCCCAGCCACCAGAGCGAAGTCCACATAGGCCTTCCCCTCAACCATCCTCCTCTTCTCCCTCAACCTCTCAGCGGAGGTCACGGGGGGAACGGTGTTAGGCATCTCGGCGACCGTTGTCACGCCACCCGCCGCCGCCGACATCGTGCCAGTCTCGAAGTCCTCCCTCTCGGGGGATCCCGGATCCCTGAAGTGGACATGCATGTCTATCATCCCCGGAAGGATGAGCTTACCATCCACATCCAAGATCCTCTCCCCCTCAGGGGCCGCCCTGCCCATCCAGGCTATCTTCCCATCCTCAACACCTATCGAGGCGCTCACAAGGCCGTATGGGGTATATACAATCCCATTCCTGACTACTAGATCCAACACATCTCCAGCTATTCAATTAAACCTTAATCAACCTTTGGACCTCGAACTCCCTCTAAACATTTTAAAGGGATATCTATAACGTGAAAGTTAATGAGGTTTTAGAAAAGGGTAAAAATAAATTGATGAAGAGGAAGAAGCCAGAATTTGGGGTCTAGCTGGTGGCCGAATATCCATCCGAGACTCCCCAAGAGAAATCGGGAAAGCTAAGCCCAAAATGGCTCAGGTGATCCCCAGGAAAGAGATAAAAATCCGATGCCTCCCTACTTCAATGACAGAATATTGTCGAGCGAGGATGAGATCCTAGATGTCCTAGAGCGCGTTATTAGGAGCGTTGTTCATGTAAATACGGTGAGGGTTCTCAGGGATAGATTCTATAGGCCCATGCCCCTTAGGGGGATGGGGAGCGGCTTCATCGTAGAGCCGGATGGATGGATAGTCACAAACGCCCATGTGGTTAGAGGGGCGGAGAAGATAGGGGTAATCCTACACGACAGGACCCTCCTAGAGGGGAATATAATCGGGGAGTGCCAGAGCATAGACACCGCGGTGATAAAGGTTGACTCCAAGGGGCTGGAGGCCGCTGAACTCGGAGACTCGGATAGGTTAAGGGTTGGTCAGAGGGTATACGCCATAGGCAACCCATTCGGACTTGAGGGGGGCCCGACTGT
>JAGTQJ010000143.1 GCA_018396515.1 Candidatus Bathyarchaeota archaeon
TAGTTTACTTGAGGAACACGGGGGTTCTAGATTATAGGCTTCGCGATGGGGTTCCATACTTTTATCTTAAATGATGAGTTTCGCCTTTCCTATTTGCATGATTTTCCCATTCCGAATGTTCTAATGTTGTTCCCCCGCAGGCCCCTTCCCGCATAGGAAATCTATGACTTTAGAGGCCTCGCCTCTGATGGTTATCTGGATCGGTCCGAGGGGGGCCTCCCTGGGATGGTAGAAGGATATGTGCTTCATGTAGGCCGCCTGCCTAGTAAGCCCGAACCTAAGGGTATCACCCTCTACCCTGCTGGATAGATGGGCTCTCGCCGCATCTCTCACTCTATCTCTTCTGAGCATCTCCTTGAAGTTCTCGAGCGATCCTATCCCCATTAGACGCCCCCTCAGGACCGTCCCTTCCCCAGCAGGCTCCCTCTCTAAGGTTATATTCCCAAACAGGTTCCTTATGGCTGCTTCCACCTTTGATGGGTCCTCGGTAGGGTTAACATAGGCCTCCACCTCGATCTCGACATTCAATGCCATTCAGATCCTCCTATAATCGGTGGATCACGTTTAAGGGCCTTAACAAATCTCTTCGCAGATCTCTCGAGATTTCCTAGCGGCCCCTCATTCACAATCATATGGTCTGCCATAGCTATAGCTGAGCCCAGCCCGAGGGCAAGCTCACGCCTGTCCCTCCTTAAAAAATCCTCCCAGCTCAGGGTGTCATCTTTTCTGCCCCTCTTCAAGATCCTTTTGAAGCGTGTCTTTGGGGAGGCGTGGACTGCGAGAAGGGTGACCTCGAAGTCCTCTTTGAAGGCGTCCACCTCCTCCAGGCTTCTGATACCGTCCACAAGTACTCGATCTAGAGCTCGTTCTTTGATCCTTCCAATACATCTCCTGGCAATGGCTGCCTCCCCTTCCATCCTTCTGATCCTCTCAGCTATTAGTCCCAGGTTCTGGGCTGTCGGCTCCAGCCCCCATGTAAGTGCTAACTCCCTCACCGAGTCCCCCATATTTATGATCAGGTACCCCTCCCTTCCGATGTACTCCGCCAGAGTGGTCTTTCCAGAGCCTGGCATTCCTGTGATGAGGATCACCGATGCTTTGTCCCCCCTCATTTAACCCTCTCCAACCCCAACTCCCTGGTCTTCACGTAGACCTCCTTAACCCCCTCCTCTAAAGCTTCCTGGGCCAATTTGAGCATCCTCTCCCTACTTGGGGGGCTGAGCATCTTCAGCTCAGGGCTCAGGATATCCCCCAGATTGTCGAACTGCTGGAGCTGGTAAGCCACACAAAGCTCCCTGATGCTGGAGGCGATGCTTCGTATGAACCAGGGCTCATCTGAGATCTTCGGCACTACTGTGGTTCTAACCTCAACCTCAACCCCGAAGCCCTTGCAGGTCTCAAGCGTGTTCTTAACCCCATTGACGGCAGCCCCTCCTAGAGCTGGAACCCCTATAACCCTACCGTAGACTTCATCCTCTAGTGGAGCCTTCACGTCGAGGGCCACTCTATCCAACAGACCCCTCTTAAGGAGGTTCTCAACCACCTCTGGGTGGCTTCCATTGGTCTCGATCATGGTCTTTAGACCCAAGCTCCTGACCACCTCCAAGGCCTCCATAAGGCCATCGCGTTGTAGGAGGGGTTCCCCCCCGGAGAATACGACCGAGTCGAGGAGATCTATGTTTACTTCGATGCGCTTCCGAAGGGCATCTAGGCTCATATCCTCTCCATAATCTCCTGGTATCAGGCTCGAGTTCTGGCAGTAGGGGCATCTGAAGTTGCATCCAGATAAAAAGACAACGAGGGAGGCGTTGCCGTACCAGTCCACCGTGGATAAATCCACGATTCCACCCACCCTGAGCTTCTCCATCAAGACCAGGATCATATCCGAGGAGTTCATTTAAATATTTGGCTTGAAAGAGTTCCTTTACATTCTCCTCTAATAGAAGTTTAATGGAGTGTCCTGAAAATCTTGCTTCAACCCTTGAGTTCAAATATTTGAATGCTCTCATCGAAGAATTATGTTGAACATTAATTAATGTCCAAACATGTATAAGAGGAAATCTTTAAATTTAAAAACTGAAAGATAACATTTCAGAATTGTTATTTTGATGTTTAGAATTCAACTCAAAATAAGTTTAGATATATATTAAATCTTATCCTGAGGGTTCATTATCCCTGAGGATGGGCATTGTTAGGCAGTGTATTGAGCCGCTATTCCTCGGCTCAACTAGGCTTGGTATATCTATCGGGATGACATCTATGCCATTCCTCTCTAGGAGTTTGATCCCCTCTTCCTTGCCTTCTCCAGAGGCGCAGATCACCCTTCCCGGCCTCACGGCGACCGCGGCGACATATACCCCCTTAGGCCTTTCGATTATGTTTAGGCCGATCTCCTCTTTTAGCCACTCGTATGTGGTGTAGGCCAATCCATCCCTGGAAACCACGGCGGTTTTAACATCGACCATGCATATGAAGCCGTCTATATGCCCCCCAAATATTGGTTCGGCGTGGACCTCGATATCTGGATCCTCCGCCCAGACCACCTGGGCCACCTGCCTAGCCCCCTCCTCGTTCGCCCTCCAGGAGAGCCCTATGGCCAGATGTTTCGGCGTTATCCACATGACGCTTCCCCCCTCGATGACGCCCCTCCCATTGACGACCCTCAGCACTGGGCAGCCGATCGAGGCGAGGGTCTTCAGGGTGTACCTCTCCTCCCCCCTCCGGAGCCTGTCATACATCCTGCCTATGATCACCCCTCCGGGCACGGCGAAGGATGGGTCCCTTGTGTATATGGACTTCACGAGCCTTGGTCTGGGCCCTTCCTCCGGTAACCTCTCAAAGACCTCGACCCCCTCATCCTCAAACGCCTTTTTAAGGGTCTCATAGTCCCTCCGCATCTCCTCTAGGTCTGGCTTGTACTCGTACCGCCACTCCTCATAGGGTTCCTTAACGGCCTCCATCTCCAACCCAGGCCTGTGGAGTAGGACCTTCCTAAGCCTCCCCACCTCGGTATCTACGCCCCACCTGTCCCCCCAGGCCCATTCCTGATCCTCTAGGAAGCTCGTCTTTAGAGGAGGATGATATCTGTAGTAGATCTCCATCAGCCTATCTCTGGCCCTCTCAAGCTCCTCCAATAAATCACCTTAAGATCTCTATGAAAGAGGGATATTTAAGCTGCTTTAACCTTGGGTAGGGATTTTCATCGATAATCGGACTTAAAATCTTAAGCTCTAAGACATTAGGCCTTAGACTGGTCAGAACCCCACAGAGCTGGATGGAAAGAGAAATAAACCGTTTATCAATTAAGCCTTGTGGTTAACTTTGAGGGTTCTTATCCTTGGCTGTGGGAATATTGGCTCTGTGGCCGCCGGGGATCTCTCTAAGGAGGCCTCCATCGAGCTTGTTGTGGCCGATAGGTTGGAGGGGAGGGCTAAGGCGGTGGCTGAGAGGGTGGGGAGGGATAATACTTCATGGTTGAAGATCGATGCCTCCGACGCCTCTGAGCTGAGGAGGGCGT
>JAGTQJ010000141.1 GCA_018396515.1 Candidatus Bathyarchaeota archaeon
GCCCTCCAAGAGATGAAGGCATCCATGAGCCTATCGTAGGCTTGCTGATGATATCTGCAAAGCTGGCCCCCCATCATCCTCGGGTGGTGGCAGATAAGGCACCTATCTTCCATGTTTTTCACCACCCCTCCCATAGCCGCATTCATGATTTACACAAAGCTTACGGGAGATCCTCCCCCTCCTCAGGGTTATAAGGGGGGCTCCGCATATGGGGCACGCCTCTCCACATGCTTTGATCTCACCCCTCTGGGGCAGGGGGAAGCTGTTCGAGCATAAACCCTTAATATAGTTGCTGCAGCCCGCGAACCTCTTGCCGGTTCTCTTATTCCATATGATCATCATCTTTCCAGTATTACACCTTGGACAGCATCCAAGAGAGCCTTCAACTTGAGATGGGGATCCTAAAGCGGTGCCTATTTCTATCCCTATCTCGAGTTCCCTCTCCTTTATTTTGTAGAGAGAGGGCTTGAGGGCTTCAACTGCCTCCTTCAAGACTATGGCTGAGTTTGCCTCAGAGAGTTGGATGCGTTCGAGTTGCTTCTCTAGGTAGCGGGTCAACTCAGGGGACAAGATCTCGGGGCAGTACTTCTCTAGTACATCCACGACGGCTAGACCCAGATCAGTCAGCCTTATGGAGGAGCCCTCAATATAACCCCTCTTGAACAAGGTCTCAATAATCTCGGACCTCGTGGCCTTGGTCCCGATCTCCTCCCTCTCCATAAGCTTCAAGAGGTAGGATTGGTCAAGCCTCGGTGGTGGTCTAGTGTTCCTCCTCTCAGCCCTCACCGAGATCTTTTCGATCATCTGACCCTGTTTTAGAGGGGGGAGGGGCTCACCCTTATACTTTGAAAATGGACCATAGATGATCATCCAGCCCGGGTCGACAGGCCTGCTCCCCCTCAGGTGGAAACGGTGCCCCTCTACGGCGATCTGGGCGTCCGTCTCGAGGATGTAGGCTGGCTCTCCCATAGATGCCATGAATCTCCTGCATATTAGGTTGAAGAGTCTCCTCTCATGGGGCCTCAGCCTTTCCTCATAGTATCCCGTGGGATGGATCGCTGGGTGGGCTGGGTCTTCCTTTAGGCCCTGTCTAATCCCAAGATGGGTTCTGGAGAGGAGGCCCGCAGCTAGCTCCCTATATGCCTTCATTCTCCTCAGCCCTTGTAGGATCCCTCTCAGGTCTATGGAGGGAGGAATCCTCTGGCTTGATGTCCTCGGATAGCTTATTAAGGCCTTAAGATACAGGCTTTCAGCTATCTGGAGGGTTTTTGTAGGTGAGTATCCATAAACCCTATGAGCCTCATGTTGCAGGTCGCCGAGGCTGAAGGGGTTGGGAGGAGGGATGGACCTTCTCTTGGAGTATAGGAACTCAACACATCCATCCTCTCCATCACATCTAGCTGCGATTTCGAGGGCCTCCTTTTCCCTTTCTATATAAGGCCTATCATACTCAAGGCGATATTTTCTACCATCTATCTCGGCATAAGCCTCCAAGGCCCAGAATGGTGTCGGCACGAATGTTCTTATCTCTACCTCCCTCTCCTTTACGAAGTTTAAGGTGGGGCCTTGAACCCTGCCTATGCTCATAGGTATAAATCTTCCCACCGCCCTCTTCACCGAGCTCATTAGGGCCCGGCTTAGGTTGATCCCGAAGATCCAATCCACTTCATGCCTTGCCTTTCCAGCCTCTATGACCGGATAGTCTAGGGTTCCCGACCTTTTCCTCCACGCCTCCAAGAGGGCCTCCTTTGTAAGGCTGGAGAACCTCATCCTTCCAGCATCCTTCAGCCTCTCCGCAGGCAGTATGTGGGCGAGTATATTGTAGGCTATTAGGCTGCCCTCTATATCGTAATCACAAGCACTGACGAACTCGTCAGCCTCTTTGGCCAGGCTCTCAATCAACCTAAGGTGGTTCGAAGCCCTCCTCGACCTGGTCACCTCATGAATTGGGATCCACTTGGTTTCAAAAATGGGGTAGCTCCACCCCCGCCTATCCGCGGCCACCGTGAATAGGTGGCCAAGGGCGGATACAACTATGAGTTCTTTATCCCCTCTTCTGGAGATATAGTAGGGCACTCCAAGGCTCTTCGCCTCCCTTGGAGCCCCATTATCGTCCAGGGCTATGGCCACCCGCTCAGCTGCCTTGGGCTTCTCGCAGATCACTAGAACCCTCTTCAACGGGGTTGGTAGGAATAACCCGAAGATTTAACTATATCCTCTATCTACTAGGAAGGAGGACGAGACAGAAAAATAAATAATAAATGATTAATAAATGGAGGTGAATTCTCATCTCGTTCTCGTGTACTCCCTTCCCAGGGTCTCTCTGGCTATCACGATCCTTTGTATGTTTGCCGCCCCTTCGGCTCCGATACAGTAGCTCATTACCCCCCTGAGGCCCATCTCCAACGGGCACTCCTTCGTGTACCCGTAGGCTCCGAGCCATAGCATGGTCCTCTTGAATATATCGAAGGCGAGCTCTGGGGCGAGAAGCTTACACATCGAGATCCACTTTGACGCCTCTAGGGCCCCTATCTTTCCTTTATATTTCTCATCAAGGATCCATGCGGTTTTGTATATTAGAGCCCTAGTCGCCTCGAGCCTGGCAACCATGTCAGCGAGCTCGAATTGGATTCCTTGGAACCTTGCAAGGGGTTGCTCGAAGGCCCTCCTCTCCTTTATATAATCGATCCCGATCTCAAGGGCTCTCTGAGCAGCTCCTATACAGCTGGCCGAGACTAGGAGGCGGGCGTCGTCGAAGCCCTCCATCGTCAGGTAGAACCCCCTTCCAGTCTCCCCGAGTTGATATTCATCCGGTATGACTACATCCGTCATCTTGAAGCCGCCAGTGCTTATGGCCATCCTCCCCATATCCTCGAACCTCTTCGTCACCTCTACTCCCTGAGCCTTCAGGGGGAGGTAGAAAGCGGTCATGCCCCTATGACCGAGAGACCTGTCATGGTAACCTACGCAGAAGTATCCCCCTCCTAGTTCTAGGCACTCCTCCGTCCCGCTTATATACGTCTTCTCACCGTTAACGATCCAGTGCCCCTCACCCCTCTTCAGGGTTGTCTGGAAGCCTGCTACATCTGAGCCTCCACCGGGCTCGGTGGCAGCTATCCCTATGAAGGCCTCTCCCCTAGCTGCCTTCCTTAGAACATCATCCCTTACGGTCTCCGTGCAGTATCTATCAACTACATATCCCCAACTTGCCTGGACGAGGAAGAAGACGGGGAGAGCTATGGATATGTCTGCGTAGCCCAGCTCCTCCGCGGCGATGGTCGTGGTGACCCAGTCGGCTCCAGCCCCTCCATGCTCCTCAGGAAGCGTCATGCATAGGAGGCCGAGGTCCCCCAATCCCTTTATTAGGTCCTTTGGGAGCCTCTGCTTTATGTCGTTCTCCCTTACCCTCTCTAGGGGAAGGTTCTTAGCAAGCCACTCCCTTACGGTCTCCCTGAAGAGGCTCTGCTCCTCTGTAAAGGAGAAGTCCACCATCTTTCTCAAACCTCATATTGGAATATCCTCAAACCACATTTAACCTTTGTTGAGGACCAAGACCTCG
>JAGTQJ010000140.1 GCA_018396515.1 Candidatus Bathyarchaeota archaeon
TGACTAACCCTTCTGCAGCCTCTGTTCCATCTCCATGGCGAAGCGGCTCATACGCTCTTTAGAGAGGTCGTAAATCCTGAGGGATTCGAGTTTTATCGTCTCGTCTAGGGCGAGGGCTTGGGTCCTACCCTGGGCCCCGCAGCCTATGAGGGCGGCCACCCTGCTATCCTTTGGTGCCAGGTAGCGGGCTGCGACCCCTGTCACGGCACCTGTCCTAAGGGCTGTTAGGTAGGTCGCGTCCATCAGGGCCTCCATCACACCAGTCTCGGGATCATTGCATGCCAACCAGGCAGCCGTTGTGGGGAGCCCCTTCTCAGGGTTTGAGGGGTATATGGATATTATCTTGGTCGCCACGACCCCGGCCCTTCTCAGGTAGGAGGGCATGAAGGAGATGCTTCCCCCAAAGCTATCCAGCATGATGGTTGATCTGGGGGGCATGATGGCTGTCCCATTAGCGTATTCCCTGAAGGCCTCCTCAACGGCGTCTATCGCCTCCCTCATCGATACGAGCCTCTCAATCTCGGCATCGGAGATGTATAACATACCTCTCACCAAGGCTCATGTCAACATAAAAAGGTGTTAATCAGGTTGGGAGCTTCGGGCTCCGGCTAGAAGAGGAACCCTTCCTTCAGGGGATCTCTCGGGTCGATGACTATATGGTTGAAGGCTGTTATATAGGCCGTGGCGGAGACCTCTGGCAGTATGCCCTTATACCTTCCTATGTTGACCTCCCCTATGATGCGGCCGTGGTGGAGGGTTCCTATGGTGCTCTCAGCGATGAAGGTCTCTCCAGGCCTCAACAGCCCTTTACCATAGAGGACCGCCATCCTCGCGTTGGTGCAGGTTCCTGCCGGGGATCTGCATGACTGCTTAGGTCCAAAGACGTTCCAATGACGGGCGCTATACTCCTTCTTGGAGGGCTCTGTGCAGAATGTGACTAGGTCGAGGATATTCAGCTCTGGATACTCTGGGTGTTCGACCTTCACCCTCTCCGCGAGGTGGTTCCTGATCCTCCATCCCAGGGGTATCCAGTAATCCTTGTTTTCTAGACTCGGCTTCAGGCCTATGCTCTCAGCCTCTATGAAGGCATACCATAGGCCTCCATAGGCTATGTCAGCCCTCACCCTTCCGACCTCCGGAACCTCCTCCTCAACTGTTCCCCAGTAGAAGGATGGAACCCCCATCATCGCTATCTCCTTGGCCTCTCCATTCTCCACCCTCACCTTTGTCTTAACCAATCCAGCGACGGTGTCGAGGGTTATCTCGGTTACAGGCTCTTTGACCTCCACCATTCCAAGGTTGACTAGGGCTGCTGAGATGCTGTAGGTACTATCTCCACACGCGCTGAAGTATCCATCCGTCCACATGTAGATGACCCCAACATCGGCCTCGGGGACCGTGGGCTCGGTGATCACGGCTCCCAGTAAACCCTCGAAACCCCTCGGCTCCTTCAATATAGTTGCCCTGAGATGATCGTAGTGCCTCTGGAAGTATGACTGCTTCTCCTTCATCGTAGAGCCCTTTATCTTCGGTACCCCTCCCAAGATGATCCGGGTAGCCTCCCCTGAGGAGTGGGTATCAACGCAGAATATGCTCCTCGAGAACTTCATAGCTCGATCACCATAACTAAGGGGAATAATTATCTATTTACCTTTTTGGTCTCCCCCGCGGGCTCCTCTATAATATGCTAGGGATGCCACCAGTGCCGGGATGTGAAATATGCAGACCTCGAATATGGGGTCTATGAATGAATATATGAACCTCTGTGTAATGAAGATGATGAAAGATAAGATCACCATTAGATATGCCGTTATACGCCAAGAGGCAAGCTCGGATGATTCAATACTCATCAAAGGCTCACGTTGGGATCCATGGAGGGTTGCAGCTAGCTCCTCCTCGCCGATCTAGGCTTTATGAGGTCTATCAGTGGTATATCTTGGAAGGTTCCATCTGGGAGGGTTCTCCTGATGGTTATTGGGAGGACACCCTCCTCCAGCTCCCTTCTCGCTATCTCTATGGGATCTGTGACATCTGGGGGAAGCTCGATGAGGACTGGTGCTCCTAGCGATATCTGGAGGGCCCTAGCTCCGATTATCCTCGCCTTCTCGAACCTTGTGAGTTTAGGTGGGCCGATGAATATCCTATCGGCCAACTCCTCACTTAGCAGGGAGATCATCTATATCTACTCTGGGGGGCCGCCTTCCTCACCGGGAGGAGTTTTAGGAGGCTTCATCTTGGCAGCGGCTACGACCTCATCTATCTTCAGGAGCATCGATGCAGCCTCCGAAGCCGACTTGATGACCTGACTCTTCACCCTGAGAGGCTCGTAGACATTTCTCAGGTCCATGGATGCTACCTCCCTCTGGAATGGGTCAAACCCTGCCCAGATCTCCCCCTTCTCGTGTCTGGACTTCATCTCTGAGAGTATGTTTATTGGGTCCATCCCCGTGTTCTCAGCTAGGGCTGCGGGGATAACCTCAAGGGCGTCTGCAAATGCCATCACCGCGAGTCTTTCCTTACCGGTTAGGGTCTCGGCGAACCTCCTGACAGCCCTCGCAGCCTCTATCTCAGGAGCTCCCCCTCCAGCCACTATCTTGGGTTCCAGGACGACATCTCTGACGACTGAGAGGGCGTCGTGGATCGACCTCTCAGCCTCGTCGACGATCCTCTCAGAGCCGCCCCTTATGAGGATGGAGACGGCCTTCGGGTCTCTACAGCCCTCGACGAAGATCATCTTGTCATCCCCTATCTTCCTCTCCTCCACAAGCTCGGCGTATCCAATGTCGGCCTCGCTTAGGGCGTCTATATTGGTAACTATCTTGGCCCCGGTCGCCTTGGCTAAGGCCTCCATATCGCTCTTCTTGAGCCTCCTCGCAGCAAGTATACCTTCTCTCGCCATGAAGTGCTGGGCCATGTCGTCTATGCCCTTCTGGCAGAACAGGACGTTTACACCGGCCTTCTTCACCTTCTCCACCATCTCCCTCAGCATCTGCTCCTCCTGGTCTAAGAATGCCTGCATCTCCTCAGGCCTCTCGATATGTATCTTTGAGTCGAACTCCGTCTTCTCTATCTCCATGGAGGCGTTGAGAAGGCCTATCCTGGCATTCCTGACGATCTTTGGCATATCTGCGTGGACAACCTCCTTATCTATCACCAAACCCTTTATCAGCCTCGTATCCCTCAATGATCCACCCTTCTTCTTCTCGACCTTCACCATATCTAGGTCCACCTCGAAGCGACCGTCGACCTCCTCAGCCACCTGGAGGATAGCGTCAACGGCAATTTCTGCCAGGAATTCAGCATGACCAGCTACAAGCTTGCTGGCCATCGAGGTCATGGCTATCTTTTTCAAAACCTCCCTGTCTCTAGGCGATACTTTTATGGAGACCTCCTCCAGATGCCTCAAGGCCTGCTCTTGGGCCCGACGGTATCCATCGATTATCGTGGTGGGGTGGATCATTGAGGGATACGAGGCTGATAAAGGGTTTGGTGATAGATAAGGAGGTTGTCCACGCAGATATGCCAAAGATCGTCAGGAATGCCAGGATAGGCCTTCTCAA
>JAGTQJ010000145.1:0-603 GCA_018396515.1 Candidatus Bathyarchaeota archaeon
CTTAGGATCCCGCAATAGGTGCAGGGCTTGAGCTCTCCACAAGCTGTTTTATCAACGATCTCGTCGAGGGTGAGGCCATAAAGCTCCTTGAATGATAATACAAGGTGCTCTATACCTAGAGTTCTACAGGCCCTCCTGGCATACTCTAAAGCCTCATCCCTGTAGCCATATATTCCCTCATCGATTGAAATCGCTATGAGCTCCGCCCTTGGATAGTCCCTCTCGATCTCCGCGAGTATGTGCAGCAGGTTTAGGCTATCTTTTCCACCCGAGACACCGACGGCGATCCTGCTGTCATGCTCGAACATCTCGAATCGGGCTATGGTCCTCTGCACCCTCTCCTTAATGGACTCGGTGAAGCAGGAACTGCAAAGCCTCTCCCCGGAATATGGCCTATGATAGATGGAAGGCCTTTTCCCGCACCTGGTGCAGGTGGGAGGGGCGGTTCTTGATTCAGGGGAGAGAGGCTTAAATGATATCCAGATCACCCTATGGAGCCCTATCCGCCGTGGGTCACTGGTATGATGACCAGCATGTCCCCATCCTCAACCTGGGTCTTAAGCCCCTCGAGGTTGTTTACCTCCACCCCGTTGATCAGGATCA
>JAGTQJ010000145.1:640-2783 GCA_018396515.1 Candidatus Bathyarchaeota archaeon
CTCCCCACCATGCAACTCGGAGAGGCTATGGATGACTTGAGCAACCTCAGCGGGTGGCTTTATGGTCAGCTCGATATTCCCTGACCCCATCATCCTGGCCAGAGTCCCCATCATCATCACCTTGACCCGAGCCAAGAAGGATCCCTCAGGGTTTAGCCTCAGCTCGTAATGTATAAATCTACGCTCTCGAACCATATGGAGGGATGGAGGTAGAGGTTAGATACTACGCGATTATGAGAGAATTAGCGGGGAAGAGATTTGAGAGGGTGGTTCTACCGGAGGGTTCATCGGTGAGAGATTTGATAGACCTGTTGGTGAAGAGGTATGGAGAAGGGTTTGAGAGGTATATCTACAACGGCGAGAAGAGGTTGAGGAGCTACCTCTCATATATGCTCAACGGGGTTAACATAAACAGTCTAAAGGGTTTAGAGACTCCTCTGAGGGATGGAGATATACTCTCCCTGCTCCCCCCGATAGGGGGAGGGTAGCCCTGAAGATAGCGTCTGGGCTAGAGATGGTGGACTCTCCCCTCTCTTGTGACCTTAGCTGTTGCGTGTCTCAGGGCCCAGCAGCTCATGACGACGCCCACGGGCATCGTGGCCGGATGCCTGGCTGCGGCCTCTACGTGGAGGTCAAGAGCTGTAGGCCCCTCTCCAAGCCCCATAACTCCTATACCGAGCTCGTTTACCCTTTGTAGGAGTTCCTCCTCCAATGCCGCTATGTTTGGGTCAGGGTTTCTAACCTGGAAGGGTTTTAGGAGGGCCTTCTTGGCGAGGAGCATGCAGCGATCCTCAGTCCCACCGATCCCGACGCCTATGAAGTAGGGGGGGCATCCCAGGGAGCCCGCCCTTGCGACGGACTCTACCACGAACCTCTTAACCCCCCTCAGGCCCAGCCCCGGAGTTATCATGGCGTGGGCGGCGACGTTACTGCTTCCGCCGCCCTTTGGGAAGGCTGTGAGCTCCAGTTCATCCCCCTCCACTAGCTCTAGGTCGATGATTGGGATCCCTGGGCCGACATTATCTCCTGTGTTTCCCTTGAAGAGGTCCACGGCGTTCGGCCTTAAAGGGATCTCTTCCGTCGCTCTTCGAGTAGCCCTAACGAGTATGTCCCTCAGACCGGCCCTGACCGGGAAGTCCTCCCCCATCCTAACAATGAAGCCTATTATCCCGGTGTCTTGGCAGATGGGTTCAGAGCTCTTCCTCGCGAGTTCGATGTTCCTAATGATGGCATCGAGCTGGGATCTCCCTATCGATCCTTCACATTTCTCCATCGCCTTGTAGATGGCCTCAACATACTCCCGGCGGAGCTCGGAAGCTGCTCTTCTTAGAAGCTCTACAGCGGTATCTTCCAGAATCTTATCCAAGCCACCCATTCCGATCTAGCCTCCTAGGGAGGAGATTATAGCCTCCTTCCTGGCGGCAACCCTATCCATGGCCTCCTTGGTTAGGTTTCTCCCATGGGTGTCTATGGTGATGATCAGTGGGCCGAAATCCTCAACCTCAAAGACCCAGAGGCACTCGGGCATCCCGAGCTCCTCAAGCCAGTGGACCTCCTTCACCCTCCTTATACCTTGGGCACCAAGTAGGGCCGCGCCTCCCGTGAAGGCCCCGTAGACGCAGGCATACTCCGAACATGCCCTCACTGTCCTCTCTCCCATCCCACCCTTTCCGATTATCACAGAGGGCCTGAAGGCCTCTATGAATCTATCCTCGAAGATCTCCATCCTTGAGGATGTCGTCGGGCCCGCCGCCACAACCTTCCAATCCCCATCAACCCTCTTAACTATCGGGCCGCAGTGGAAGACGCCGTTCCCCCTGAAGTTAACCGGGGGCATCTCCCCCCTTGAGTGCAACTCCAGCGCCTTTTTATGCGCCTCATCCCTGGCCGTAATCAGGGTTCCACTGAGGTATGCGATGTCTCCAGCCCTAAGCCTCCTAACGCCCTCCTCTTGGATGGGGGTTTTAAGGTGATATTCCATGGCCTCACCGAGAAAGATTTTGATCCTCATCAATATAAATCCTCTAGGAGAGTCAGATGATGAACTCGAAAGACGTATTAGATAGTGTGCTTGAGGAGATTGAGATGGCCCTAGGAGTCTCGAGGCAGCATTATAGGTATGGCGCTGAGAGCATCGTCTTCA
>JAGTQJ010000145.1:3092-3234 GCA_018396515.1 Candidatus Bathyarchaeota archaeon
GGGGCCTCCCCCAGATAGCGCTCATAAGCAACCTGAGGAAGTTGATGGCATGATGTCCCTGAGGCTGGCGTACTATCCTGGATGCACATTGAAGACCAACGCGAGGAACTATGAGATCTCGGCCGTAGCCTCCTCCAAGGTC
>JAGTQJ010000145.1:3281-3441 GCA_018396515.1 Candidatus Bathyarchaeota archaeon
TGTCCATGCATTAGCTAAGGATGACGTCATGCATTACATCGCGCCAGTGAGGAACTTGATAAGGGTTGAGCAGTTGAAGAGCTCTGGATTGGTTGATGATGAGAGGCTTGTCACCCTCTGCGAGATGTGCTATAACACCCTAAAGCGTGCAGATGTAACC
>JAGTQJ010000008.1:0-8082 GCA_018396515.1 Candidatus Bathyarchaeota archaeon
CAGCTCCGCTGAAATAGGAGCCTCCATCCCCTAATCCAACAATAATAATAATCTATGCTATTTAAGTCTGAGCTTGAATACCCAGTTGAAGTGCACCTCTACAAATAGAGAGTCTTAGGACGGTTACAATGTATCCATGGAGGGAGCTATATGGGTTCTGCCGTTTTCGGGGTTTCTGAAAGATTTATGACGATGTCCATCTTGCTAAGGAGAAGCTCCATGAGATACCTTTCGACCTTGGAGACCCCTGTTCCATAATCGAAAGAGAGAGAGCTTCCATAATAACCATTTCCTATGAAGGTCTTTGATGCCTCTAATGCATCAAACACTGCTTTGTAGCATCCAGATTGGAAATATATCGAGACATCGTTTACGAACAATATGGGGGTAGGATCATCCAGAAATTCTCTCAGAAGGGGCTCTATGGATCTCCTGTTTGCCTCGACCATAAGGAGCAGCTGACTGGGTGAACTGGCTGAGAGTCTAGGGGCCACGATCCCTTTGGGTTGGAGATACCTAACATCCCTAGGTAGCTTTATCATCTCGGAGATACATCCACCAATCCTTCTCCCTTGATACTCCATGCTTCGAGGTGCCATATCGACTATCGTGATATCCCTCGAATAGCCCTTGGATAAAGCATCACAGAGGATCCTGATGGTCATCCCCGTCTTTCCAACCCCAACATCTCCAACTATGAGAGCCCTCTTCAAAATATGATCCTCGAATTTACTACTTAAAGTCAACACCTAGCCCACCTATTCAAGACAGCCAATAACTATTTAATGTTATCCAATTTTCCTCCGTAAAATTAAGTACCATTTGGAGATGTCGTTGTATAACTTGATATAATGAATTCTTAATTATATAAAAATATTTTCTTGACAGGTGTCATTTTGGCGAGACTTTATCATATCGTGTTGTGGCATACTAACAAGATCACGAGAGATTAACGAATATATAAAATTGGGTGGGGGATCGAAATTCATCGTTGAAGTCTTTTAAAGCTAAAAGAATGTATCAAGTCGTAATCTTAAGAGTGCGTTCATAAGAAATAGAAATCCAATGTTGAAAGAGATGTTGACATAAGAAAGGGAAGCGAAACTTGTTTACATACCTGTCGCTGCGATGAGCGGAGTAAAAAACGAAGTGAGAAAATAAAAGGGGATGTTACGAAACTCTAAAGTGTGATGCCAAAGAACTTGTTCTGTTAACAAAGCTTATGAGCCTTTTGAACCTGAAAAGCGATGTTTTGTTTTCGCCGCTATTTTCACGAACAGAAGCATAGATGGCACCTCCCAGAGTGGACCCACTACCGTAGCTAGAGCTGCGCCTGAGCCTACACCGAACACCGTTATGGCCGTGGCGATCGCAACTTCAAATTGTGTTCCTGAGCTGATGAAAGCAACGGTTACCGCATCTCCATATTGGAAACCGAGAAGCCATGGTATAATGTAAAATAGTGAAGCCATTATGAAGAAGTGAGCCAGTAGAGGGGCCGATATTAAGCCAACCAAAAAAGGCTCCTCTGCAATTATCTCACCCTTTAAAGAAAATAGAATTATGACGGTTACAAGTAGTGCTATGACTGCTGTATTACCCATAATTGGTTGAAACCTTTCTCTAAACCACGCTTCTCCCTTCTTCTTTAACAAAATCCTTCTTGTGGTTTGACCTAAGGCCAACGGCAAACCGACAAAGAGAATAACGCTTTTGGCTATAGGATCTATTGGAATTGGAATGCCACCTACACCCAAGTATAAGGCGGCTAATGGAGTATAAAGTATAAGAGTTGACAGGGCGTTGATAGCGGTAATTACGACACCTTTGGCAACATCCCCTCCAGCTAGCAGGATCCAGAATAGGACCATGCCTGTGCAAGGTGCTATACCGAGGAGGATAACGCCAGCGGCAAACTGAGGATAGCTGTTAAGGAAGAGGCGGGCGAGGAGGGTCATTAGGGCTGGAGCCACCATCCAGTTGCCGACTAATGTGAGAATTGCTGGTTTAGGCGATTTGGCTGCTTTAACTAATTCTTTAAATTCTATGCTCGCCATGGTAGGATACATTATAAGAAAAAGAGCAACACCCATTGGTACCGAGATATCGCTGACTTGAAGCTGTTCAATCCATATACCTAATTCTGGGACAAGCTTACCTAGAAGGAAACCCATGGCCATTGAAAGGAGAACCCAAACAGTCATGTACTTCTCTAATTTCCCAAGAGTTGGACGGGACTGCTTCAAGCCAGAGTCTTCAGGCTTGAAATTGTTTCCTCCAGGATCTCTTACTACAGCCTTCCAGATATGGCGACTCTCCATAGATTCGTCTATGAGCACCCCTAATAATATATACGTTAGGTTAATCTAGAGGGAGGCTCCACTACTGGTTTCCAGTATCACATCAAATGAAAGCTTCCTCTACCTCCTCAGCTTCAAGGCGCTACGGCTTCATTGAGGGGACGAGGGTCATGCTGAAGTGGATGCGGAGGGGGAGGCTTATCAGAGATCCCCCGACTGAGGATTACTAGGGTTTAAGCATGGTCGTGATGAGGCAAAGCCTAGTGGGCATATGCCCAGCAGGAATAGCGGTGGGCATCTCGCTAACATCGCTGCCAAATTTACCATCAGAAGCGAGATAGATGATAAAGATCGCTCTCTCGAGGCGGTTGACGAGCCTTTCTATGTCCACCCTCTAAGCCCTGAGATCCTACCTGAGCCACCCAGCAAGTTTCCTTGAAGACTGAAAATGACTATCCTAGCATATCCAGCATATCCAGAACCCCAGAGGTGTGCTGCTACTCAAATCTCTTAATAAGCTCCGAGTGCCGATCAGAGATAAGAATAGTCTCTCTCCAGCCCCTCAAGCTTAATGGTGGTTCTATGGTTAAAGCCCCGGGCGGGATTCGAACCCGCGACCAACAACTTACGAGGCTGCCGCTCTGGCCACTGAGCTACCGGGGCCTCCAGTTATTTTGGGATGAAACCCATTTAAGAATATATTTGTGGCCTTGAGGATTGAGGTTCATTGTTTTGGCTATGGCATGGGCTCCGATGCTATGACCCCAGCCAACTCGAGCTCCCTGATCTTCTCCTCCGTATACCCTAAAAGCCCCATGAGGATCTCCCTGTTATGCTGCCCTAATAGGGGTGCTGCTGTGACCACCCTACCAGGGGTCTCGGAGAACTTGACGGGGAAGTTTGGAACCTTGACCCTGCCAGCCTTCGGGTGCTCAAGCTCGATGAACATGCCTCTGGCTATTAGGTGGGGGTCCTTCACCACCTCGTCGACATGGTATACCGGTGCCACTGGGACATCGGCTTTCACGAAGAGTTCCACCGCCTCGTCCCTGGTCATCTCCGCAACCCTCCTCTCCACATCCTCCTTGCTTATCTCCTCAGCTCCAAGGCATCTCTTCAGGTTGTCTATGGAGGAGGGGGAGAAGGCCGCCAGCCTTATCCAGCCCCCGTCCTTCGTCCTCATCAGGCCCCCCACACCCCTCGTCGCCGGATACTTGTTCCTCAGCTCCCACGGCTTCATTCCCGAGAGGGTGTAGCAAGTTATGCCGGTGTTAAGGGCGACCATGCAGTCCAGCTGGGATACGTCGATCATCTGGCCCTTCCCGGTCTTGTCTCTATACCTGATGGCTGCTATTATGCTCATGGCTGCGAAGAGGGCTGGCCCCAGGTCCCCGTAGGCCTGGGCCATCTCTATAGGAGGCCCATTAGGGTCAACCCCGTCACCCGTCAGCCTCGTGTGGCCGCTCATAGCCTCAGCGATCATGGCGTATGACCCCCTCTTCATGTAGGGGCCGTACTGGCCGAAGCCCGATAGGGCTGCGTAGATGATGCTGGGGTTGAGCTCCCTTAAGACTTCGTATCCGAGCCCCAATCTCTCCATCGTCCCTGGGCTGAAGTTCTGAACGACCACGTCGGATATCTTGACCAGCTCCTTGAATATGGCAACCCCCTCAGGGCTCTTTAGGTTGAGGGTCAGATCCTTCTTGTTCAGGTTCAGGTGGTGGAAGGTGTAGGTCACCCCCCCGAAGAGGGCTCCCTCCGCCACCCTATCTATGGCCCCCCATGGGGGCTCGATCCTTATGACCTCTGCCCCTAGATCGGCCAGCATCATGGTGCAGAAGGGGCCGAACCATACATGGGTCAGATCCAGAACCCTGATATCATCGAGGATCCCCATCGAACCACCACTTGCGGAATCCTTTTGGAATTCTCATACCCATATAAGACCCTTTTTATTGACCTCCTACCAGTCTGATAGTGGGTTTTATGGTTACCGTTAGGGATGTTGGGGAGAGGGGGCTTATAGAGCTCATGATGAGGGTTCTAACCCCGATGCCCTCGGCCCCTATACCCTTCTGGGATGATGTATCCGGATGGGGGCTTGGAGATGGGAGGGTCGCCGTCCTGAAGACGGATATGCTGGTATGGAGGACGGATGTGCCTAGGGGGATGACCCCCTTCCAGGCTGCTAGAAAGGCGGTGGTCATGAACTTCAGCGACCTCGCCTCTAAGGGGGTTAAACCCCTAGCCTTCATGGCCTCCCTCGGCATACCCTCGAACATGGAGGTTGAGGCTGTTCTGGAGATGGCTAGGGGGTTCGACTCCGGCTCCAGGGAGTATGGCGCCTATATGGTCGGGGGGGACACGAACGAGGCTGGGGAGGTTGTGATAGGGGGGGTGGCCTTCGGCCTGGCTGATGAGAAGACCATAATGAGGAGGGATGGAGCCAGGCCCGGTGACATCCTAGCTACAACTGGGAGCTTCGGAAGGACGGCTGCAGCCTTTAAGGTCCTGATAGATGGGTATGAGGCGCCGAAGGGGGTCATGGACTCCATTTTAGAGTCTGTCTATATGCCCAAGGCCAGGGTCTCAGAGGGGCTGGCCCTAGCTGAGACCGGTGCCGTCTCGGCCTCGATGGACTCGAGCGACGGGCTTGCATTGAGCCTCTACGACCTCTCCAGGAGCAGCCATGTCGGATTCAGGATAGATAGACTACCGGCCTCCCCCGAGGCTAGAGAGTTTGGAGAGGCCTGCGGGATTGAACTTGAGGAGCTTGTATTCTATGGTGGAGAGGAATACGAACTGGTCTTCACTCTAAAGCCTGAACTTGTGGATTCTGCTAGAAATGCTCTGAGAAGGGTTAATTGTGAGATGATAGAATTTGGAGAGGTCATTGAGGAGATTAAAATAACCTATACGCATAATGGGGAAGAAAAACCCATAAAGCCCCTTGGATGGAATCACTTTAGAACTATGGATTAACTTTATTTTTTTATCTCAGTAGCCTAACTCAGAGGGTCTAGATAACGTTTTAGGAGAGTATTATTGGAGCTATTAAAAGTGCTGTCATGTTCATCAATTTCATGAATATGTTTAGCGATGGGCCGGCAACATCTTTCAGGGGATCCCCAACGGTATCTCCGGTCACGGCCGCTGTATGAGTAGGAGTGCCCTTCATCCAGGACTCCCTTTCAATGTGTTTTTTAGCGTTATCCCATATACCCCCTCCGAAGGTGAAGAAGGGGGATAATATGGAGGAGGAGGTAAGAGCTCCCAAGAGCATGGCGCTTAGAGCATACTTCCCAAGGAGCAGACCCACCATCACTGGAGCAGCTATCCCTAGCAGCCCTGGAAGGGGCATCTGATATAGGGCATATCTGGTGGCTATGTCCACACACC
The DNA here is from genome assembly GCA_018396515.1 of Candidatus Bathyarchaeota archaeon. Lineage (GTDB taxonomy): Archaea > Thermoproteota > Bathyarchaeia > TCS64 > TCS64 > JAGTRB01. Next base: position 5,700 of record JAGTQJ010000008.1, read on the forward strand.
TTGAGTAGTCTGGCCTCTCCCTCCCTTCTAGGATTCCTGGGCGTTCCCTGAATTGTCTTCTAACCTCCTCAACCACCCTGTAGGCTGTTCTGGCTGTGGCACCTATGGCATAGGAGGAGAAGAGGAATGGGAGGACCCCTCCCAAAAGGACACCCACTATAAAGGAGGGGCCTATGGAGAAGGCCTCCAGCCTGATCCCGACCATCTCGTTGAAGGTTACCAGGATCACGACGGTTGAGAAGGCTCCACTTGCGGCGGCGAAGGCCTTTGTGTAGGCCTTAGTGGTGTTACCCATGGAGTCGAGCTCGGAGAGAGCCTCTAGGCTCTTCATACCCGTTCCAGCCATCTCAGCTATGCCGGCCGCATTGTCGCTTATAGGGCCGAAGGCGTCGCCCGACATGATTATACCTGTGGCTAGGTCTGTACCTAGATTGGCCCCGACTATACCATATAGGGAGCCTCCTGTTATGTAATATGAGAATAGGATGCTCAAAAGTACCAGAAGTATAGGTATGAAGGGACTTTGTAATGCATATGATAAACCGGTTATGATGTTTATGGCCGCTCCATACTCGGATGATCTAGCCACATTTCTAACGGGGAATCTCTCTAATCCCAAGTAATGCTGGGAGACCAGACCGATGATGAGCATGGTCGCCATGCCACTCAAAACGGAGTAGAAAATCCTCATGTCCCCAAGTAAGATGATCGAAGAGATGAGGGCTCCAATGGAGCACAAGGCAACGGTAACTATCAGGCTTATGTTAAAGGATGCCATGGGTTTTATACCTCTCCACCTCCTTGTGATGAGGATACCTATGATGGTCGAAGATACCCCGACGACACCCAGTGCCAGTGGAAACAGAGCCGGATCCCTCCCAAGTGGGTATAGGAGTAACGAGCCTAGGAGCATCGCTGTCACATAGTCGTCGCTTATGGATTCGAAGAGGTCTGAGCCCCTCCCCGCGCAGTCACCAACGTTATCCCCGACCTGGTCAGCTATGACGGCTGGGTTTCTAGGATCATCCTCAGGTATCTTCTGCTCTATTTTACCCACCAGGTCTGCTCCAATATCTGCAGCCTTTGTGAATATGCCCCCTCCCAACTGGGCGAAGAGGGCTGAGAGGCTTGAACCAAAGCCAAAGGCTACTAGAGGGGCCGGATCCCTAAAGAGCCAGACAAGCATTGAAACTCCTAGGAGGCTCAGCCCCGTCACGGATAATCCCATTATGCCTCCCCCTCTGAAGGCTGTTGAGAAGGCCTTCGATGGAGATGACATCGCTGCGTATGCTGTCCTCACATTAGCCTTCACCGCCATCACCATACCTATGTAGGCCGAAAGTAGAGATAGGAGGACGCCTAATAGGAAGGATCCGACGTATCTTGGATCTCTCGTAAAGATCCACAGAATGGTTGAAATGAAAAGGGAGAATAGGATTATCGTCCTATACTGCCTCTTTATGAAGGCCTTGGCCCCCTCCTCTATAGAACCGGCTATACTGAGCATATAGTCGTCCTTCACCGGCTCCCTGACGATGGAGTAGGCTAGATATGCCATGACAGCCATAGCCAATAGGCCCGTAAATATGGGGGCGAGATAGGGATCCATTCCCCATTTCTCCTCAAGGCGGATCGGCGATATTCCACACCTTAATAAGCTTTATTTTTCAGTTCAAGGGGGCCTTACAGTAGATTTTGTTGTAGGAATTTAACCTTAAATATAAATTTATTTGTTTTTTCTCCGTAAAATTTCTTAATTAATGTCTCTTTAGTTGATCTTCAACCTTTTGGAGGGTGTCCCAACGCCCCATAAAAGCCTCTTTTTCAAACCCTTTCGATCAATAGCCCATCTCCTGGGGGGCATTAATGAACCAAACCCTTTTTCAAACTTCACCTCTATGGAATGATTGCTGATCGATTTGGTTGAGGCCTCCACTTCCAAGGTGATGGAAAGGATTCAGCTGTGGAAGCAGAGGCTCATCGACCTAAGCAGGCGGAACCGCCTGATCTACTTCACGCCTACAAAGAGCTCCTATATCGGTATATCGACCCCAGACCTCAAGACCATCTTCGAGAGGCTAGTTGTCAAGGGGAAGGGGTGGGAGATCTGGCAGCCTCCAAGGGAAGGATGGTCCAATGCTTCAGGGTCCATGCGCCCTGGGAGGACCCAGCTCGTGCCCCAGGCAGATGATCCTCAACTGATTGAGCGGATCCTGAGGGGGCTCTATAGACGCTCCACATCCGAGTATAGAGAGAGGGGCGTTAGAGTCCTCTACATGACCTTCGGGATGCTCAACTGGAGGGAGGCCGGGTCAGGGGAGGCGGTAAGGTCCCCGATACTTCTAGTTCCAATAGAGTTGAGGAGGGATAACCACCGCTCACC
>JAGTQJ010000008.1:8133-19507 GCA_018396515.1 Candidatus Bathyarchaeota archaeon
CTTAACCCTCAAGCTGAGGTATGACTATAAGTTCGAGCTCCCACCCCTCCCGGACCTCGAGGAGGTGGATGTTCTCAGCTACCTTCAAGAGGTTTCAGCCTCCTGTGGGGAGCTGGGGTGGAAGGTGGAGCGGGAGGTGGGGATCGGGCTCTTCTCCTTTTACAAGTTGGTGATGTATCAAGACCTCTCCGAGAATGCCGAGGAGATAGCTAAGAACCCGATCATATCAGCTCTAGCCGGTATACCAAACCCGAAGCTGGTAAAGGAGCCTCTCCCTAGAGAGGATGAACTCGACGAGATACTCGAGCCTAAGAGGATGTTCCAAGTCCTCGACGCCGACAGCAGCCAGCAGCTCTGCATCCAGTACGCTTTGAGGGGCCAGTCCTTCGTCATCCATGGCCCCCCAGGCACGGGGAAGAGCCAGACGATAGCCAACATCATATCCGAGTTCATAGCCGCTGGGAGGAGTGTCCTATTCGTAAGCGAGAAGATGGCTGCCCTAGAGGTGGTCTATAACAGGCTGAAGGAGAGAGGGCTGGACGACTTCTGCCTAGAGCTCCACAGCCACAAGGCGAATAAGAGGGAGGTGGTCGCTGAGCTCAACAGAGCCCTGAACGAGCACCTGAAGCCAAGGGCTAGGCTATCCGAGGAGGAGCTGGAGAGGCTGAAGGAGAGGAGGGACCTCCTAAATGGCTATGTGAAGGCCCTGCATATGGAGAGGCCACCCCTAGGGCTCTCAGCCTTCGATCTGCTCGGGTGGCTCGCCAAGCTTGAGGATACTCCGTTCATCCCGTCGGAGTATAAGGGACTCAAATCCCTCACACCCCATAAGCTCCAAGAACTTGAGAAACTGGTGAGAGACCTCTCAAATGTGTGGTACATCGCATTGGAGGAGAGGTTTCCATGGAGGGGATGCAGGGAGGAGGCCTTCACCTCCGAATCCCGCTCCAGGTGGGCAACCCTGCTCAGGCAGCTCCTCGAGGCCTTGGGGGAGCTGGAGGCCATCAGAGGCTACAGCGAGATGCTGAGCCTAGGTACCCCCAGAACCCTTGGGGAGCTCGAGAGGTTGAAGGAGATCTCCATCCTAGTTTCAAGCTCTCCGAGGCCCCCGAGGAGATGGCTTGAGGGGGGAGGGCTGAAAGAGGTGGAGGTGGAGGCCCTGAAGAGGCTTGAGGGCTACTCCAAGTATTGGAGTTCCAGGGATAGGCTGATGAAGCTATACAGCCCAGGTATATTCAGGCTTCCAAGGGGGGTCGCGGATGAGGCCGAGAGGAGATGGGCGAGGGTAAAGGAGCTGTTATCCCAGAACACAGGAGACGACGTGGACCTCACGAGGCTTGGAGAAGAGTTAGCCCCATATATGGAGGCCCTGCCCAGATGGATGGGGGAGTGGAAATCCCAAGCAGCTGAGATAGCGGGCATATTCGGCCTGCATGTGAAGATCGACTCGATAGAGAAGATAGCCAGGATGGCCGAGCTTGCAAGCCTCTGCGAGGCTAAAAACAGGCCAGAGGCGGAGTGGCTCGACGTAAAGGGCCTGAAAGAGGCGACGAGGACGATCAGGGAGGCGGAGGGGTTATATCTTCGCAGGGATGGCCTGAAAAAGGAACTTCTGGAAAGATATCATGATGATTTTCTAAACCTAGATCCAAAACCCATAATGGATTGGCTCGAGGGGCCGGGCAGCTCCCCATTCAGATACCTCAGACCCCAGTACCACAGGATCAGGAGCCTCCTCACAAGGATGAGCAGAGGACGAGAGCCTCTGAACAGGATTTTAGAGGATCTAAAGGCCGTTGAGGAGTTGAGGACCCTTGAGGAGGAGATAGCATCCCGTCGAGAAGAACTCAGGAGGGTAATGAAGTCATACTACAGGGATCCCACCCCCGACTTCAACTCCGCTGGGGAGGCCCTGAAGAACGCCTGGAAGGCCCTCAAGATAACAGGAGGGGGACGGATCCCCCCAGGGGTGGCCCTCAACCTCGCAGCTGGAAGCAGACCCTCAGAGGAGCTTCTACTCGCCGGGAGGAGGCTCAGAGCCGCCCTGAACGAGTGGAGGCTGAGAACCCTTAAGCTGAGAGACCTTCTCCCATATGGGGAGCTTCCGAATACGGGTAAGCCTCTTACAAAGAGCTCCTTTGACATGGTGGCGGAATGGTCATCCGAGCTGGCTAGAAGGCTCTCCTCCCTGAATGAGGTATGCGCCCCAGCATTATCATCGAGGACCTCCGATCACCCCCATTCCCTGATGGAGCTCATCTCCGACCTGAGGGAGGTGGAGGCCCTCCAGGCCTTTGAGGAGGCTGTTGAGGCAGAGTCTGAAGAGGTTAAAGCTATCTTTGGTAGGCGATATACCGGCATAACGACGGATTGGTCCTCGATCCTTGGGGATATAGATTGGTGTAAGAGGCTTCTAAGCATCCTAAAGGAGCCCCCACAGCCCCTCATAGCCTACGTCTCGGATGGAGGGCTCCCCACACCCCCTGATCCCGAGATTGGACCAAGGCTGGAGAGGCTCTACGGGCTGATGAAAACCCTTGAAGACGGGTTCACTCAACCCCTATGGGGTAAGGATAGAGGGGCCCTAACCCTTGAGGAGATCGGGGGGAAGGTCTCCGAGCTGCTCTCCAGACTGGATGAGCTCCAATCCTGGGTGGACTTCAAGAGGATCACGTCGGACCTGGAGGGGAAAGGGCTCGGAGGATTCCTGAGGAGACTATTGGAACTTAAGCCCGAGGCCTCAAGGCTGCTGGATGTTTTCCATAAGTCCATGTACAGCGGCCTCATAGACCTCATCTTCCAAGAGGAGCCCATCCTGAGAAGCTTCAGGGGGCAGAGGCATGAACAGCTGATAAGGGAGTTTCAGGAGCTGGACCAGAGGTTCATCTCCCTCTCAGCCTCCCGCGTCATAGAGAAGGCCAATGAGCAGAAGCCTCAGGGAGTCTTCCTACAGGTCCCGGACTCCGAGATAGCCATACTGAGGAGGGAGGCCCTCAAGAAGGGCCGACACATGCCCATCCGAAACCTCTTCGAGAGGATCCCGACCCTCCTCAAGAGGCTTAAGCCCTGCCTCCTCATGAGCCCCATCTCGGTGAGCCAGTTCCTCTCTCCAAAGCTCCGCTTCGACCTGGTGATCTTCGATGAGGCCTCCCAGATATGCACAGAGGACGCGGTGGGAGCCATCTATAGGGGGGACCAGCTGGTCGTGGCCGGTGACAACAAGCAGCTCCCTCCAACCCCATTCTTCCAGTACTCTCTGGATGAGGATTTCGATTGGGATGAGACATTAGATTACGAGCTCGATGTCTTCGAGAGCGTCCTGGATGAGTGTCTAGCCATAGGGCTGCCCGTAAATATGTTAAGATGGCATTATAGAAGCAGGCATGACTCCCTGATAAACTTCTCAAACGAGAGGTTCTACGAGAGGAGGCTGAACCTCTTCCCCCATCCGGGGAGGAGGGACCCGAGCCTCGGCGTCAAGTTCATCTACGTCCCTGACGGGGTCTACGACCGGGGCGGGGCTAGGAACAATCCCAGGGAGGCCGAGGTGGTGGCGGACCTCGTCTTCGAGCACTTCAAAAACTTCCCCGACAAGACCCTCGGAGTCATAACATTCAACATAAGCCAGATGAACACCATCCAAGATGTGATAGAGCAAAGGCTTAGGGATCACCCCGAATATGAGAGGTTCTTCGTCGAGGACCGACTCCAGGGATTCTTCGTTAAGAACCTCGAGAACGTGATGGGCGATGAGCGTGATGTGATAATCTTCAGCGTAGGATATGGCTATGATCATAATGGCCGTATGACGCTGAACTTTGGACCCCTCAACAAGCCTGGGGGTGAGAGGAGGCTGAACGTCGCTATAACCAGGGCCAGGGAGAGGGTCATAATAGTGAGCTCTATAAAGGCCTCAGATATCGATATAGATGCAACAAAGGCCCCCGGTGTCCACCATCTCCACGGCTACCTCCTATATGCTGAGAGGTTATCCGAGGCCTATCAACAGGCAGAAAGGGGAGGGGAAGGGCCCACCAACCCACTGGAGGAGGACATCTTATCCGAGCTTAAAAGGATGGGCTATGAGGCAGCCGTCGGGGTTGGCCCAAGCTCCTTCAAGATCGACATAGGGGTCAAAGATCCCAATAACCCAGATAGGTTCATTCTAGGCATCCTACTGGATGGTGAGAACTACCGCTCTGCATATACAGCTAGGGACAGGGACCGCCTGAGGCAGCAGATACTGGAAGGGCTGGGATGGAGGATACACAGGATCTGGTCCCCGGACTGGGTTCACAGGAGGGAGACTGAGGTTAAGAGGCTGAAGTCAGCCATTGAAGGGGCTCTACAGCCGCGTGGAAGATCCGCTGCCAGCAGGCCCACCACACCGCAGAGTGTATCCCTAACTAAGAGAAGCGTCCATGTGAAGGTTACAGAGACGGCCGGGTCGAGCCTCCCGGGAGTTGAGACATACAGACCGACAAGGCTCAAGGCTAGGCGCATCGCCGTTAGGGGAAATAACCCAAATATGGGGGGATTAATCCGCCAGTATCGTGAGAGGGTTAAGGAGCTCCTCCCAATCCTAGTTGAAAGGGATGGACCCATTCATCTCGAGCATGCCTACCTTCGCATAAATAGGGCTCTAGGCCTCAAGCCCCAGGATGAGTTGAAGGATGCCTTCCTTGAGGAGGCGAAGAACCTCCATAAAAGGGGCAGGCTGGTAATAAGGGGTGGCTTCCTCTGGGCCAAGTGGCCTATGGAGGTGAGGATAAGAGTCCCATCCCAGAGCCTAGAAAACTCCTTCAGACCATTGAGGTTCATACCTCCGGAAGAGTTAAGGGCCGCCATCACCCTACTGGCGGGCTACTCCATAGGCGTGGGAAGGGAGTCCCTGATCAAAGAGACAGCCCGCCTATTCGGCTTCAAGAAGCTCACGAGGACCATCAGGGAAGAGCTGGACAAGATTCTGGAAGGTTTAATCAAAGAGGGGACCCTAACCAGCATAGAGGGATATATAACCATAAATAGATAATTATACATGAGGTAGATACATAAATCTTGAATTAAAAAGGAGCGTCTGAGGTATTCTAAAATCAAAGGATTGAATTTTATCATTTTTCAAGGAAGTAGTCTAAAGGAGGCGAATTTATTTAGATAATTTATATTAATTTAATTTGATTGCAGATCCTGCCAAATTCACTCTCAAAGCAGCCCTCACGTTCCCAAAGGCCAGCTGATAAAGCAGCCGAGAAAGGCAGCTTCCGTTGAATGGAGCGTTTTAATGGCGGGCCCGATGGGACTCGAACCCATGTTCTCCGGCTCCGGAGGCCGGTGCCTTATCCAAGCTCGGCTACGGGCCCTGAAATCTTTTACAGTGTCCACTATTAATTGAATACATCGCTGACTTCTAAATTTAACTAGTATTGATAAAATCCTTCGAATGAAGATGGGGGTGTCAAGGAGGGGCTTATCCTCAGTTCATCTTTAACCACTGGATAATTCCTAATTTTAATATGTTGGAGTATTTTTGTTTTTGGGATGGATTTGATTGGTAGGCGTGCGCTTGTTAGGGAGCCGGGGGATAGTTATGGAAGGTGCATATCCTCCCATCCTCTGAGGCATATGATCGATCTTAAGCTTGCTCGGGAGCAGCACCGGAATTATTGCAGGATCCTAGGCGAGCTTGGCCTTGAGGTGATCCATCTCCCCAGGGATGACCTGCTACCTGATTCCTGCTTCGTTGAGGATAACGCCGTGATACATGGGGATAGGGCGCTTATCTGCAGGATGGCTAGGGAGAGCAGGAGGGGTGAGGAAGAGGCTGTGGAGGAGTTTCTTAAGGGTTATCTGAGGGTTAAGAGGGCCACTCCTCCGGCCACCGTGGAGGGTGGAGATGTCATCCACCTCCGAGACCGGCTTATTAGCGGGGTGACTGAGCGCACAAATATGGAGGGGGTCGCCCAGATGAGAGACTGGCTCGAGGTCCCCGTCGATATCATAGTGGATCCGAGGATTGTACATCTGAAGAGCTATGTCACATATCTGGGGGACGATGTGATGATCGCCACAAGGCCCTACGCCCGACACCCAGCCCTTGAGGGGTTCAGGGTTCTGGTCGTTCCAGATGAGGAGGCCTATGCGGCCAACACCCTGACCATAGGTGAGACGGTCCTGATGCCTGAGGGCTGCCCTAGATCTCATGAGATTGTCAGGGAGGCTGGGTTTGATGTCATCCCCCTATCTATGACAGAGTTCGAGAAGTGTGAGGGCGCCCTGACATGCCTATCCCTGATCTTCTAGGATCTCTTTGAAACCGAGAAGCATTTCTTCAAATAAGGCCATTGGAGTTAGATATAGGGCTTCATATAAAGTTTGAACGTGATATGCTGGAAGGGGCTGTAAAGGAGCTTGGAAAGCTATTCGAAAATGAGGAGAATGTTTTAGTTGCCTATCTTTTCGGATCCTATTTAAGGGGAGATCAAACTTCTAGAAGTGACATTGACATAGCTATATTACTTTATGAAGTCCCTAAAAAACCTCTTGAATATTATTTACACCTTATTAATATTCTTACTGAGGTGCTGGGAGATGATGTTGATTTAACTATCCTAAATCTCGCTCCACCCCTCTTGAAATTTCAAATAATAAAAAATGGTAAAATTATTTATTGTAGAAGCGATAGATCTAGAATAAATTTTGAGGCGAAATATATATGTGAATATTTGGATTTTAGAAGAGCTATGGAGAGGTATGATGAATGTGTGATGAAGCAAATTCTGAAATAGATAAAACACTGATAATGACAAAATTAAGTAAACTTAAACAATATATAAAATATTTAAAGGATGTTGGAAAAACCCCCTTGAAAGATTTCAAAACAGATTTTTTGATAGTGGAGCGGCTGAAAGATATCTCCAGGTTTCAATCGAGTGTGTCATAGATATCGGCAATGAGATCATCTCCCTACTTCAACTCAAAAGGCCTGAACGCTATGGGGATGTCCCAAGCATATTGGCCGAGGCCGGGATAATCCCGGAGGATTTTGAAAGTGTAATGGCGTCGATGATAGGATTCAGAGATCTCCTCATCCACGACTATGCGTCAATAAACCTAGAACTTGTCTATGAATTTCTACAAACGAAGATATCAGATTTTGAGATATTCTCCAGATACATTGCCAAGTGGTTAGAAGGTTTAAGTAGACATTAACATGCTGGGATTCAACTACTTTATAGGTTGGCCACCTTCACTCTTTCGATCGATCATGGATGGGTCGAGGGTGTGTATGGGGTTGTGAGGAGCCTCTTAGCATTCTCCACGATAGATGGCCCTATCCCCCTAACCTCGCTCAAGGGGCCGATCACCCTCCTTGTCTTCCCGCTCTTGGATGTCTCCACCTCGGCCCTCTCGAACTCCTCGAAAACCCTCAGGGGGATCCTGAAGTGGTTTAGGAGCTCCTCTGCGAGGGCTCTCCCTATCTTCGGTATGCCCGACAACAGGAAGATCTGCTGCTCCTGGAGGGAGACCTTCCTCCTAACCTCTCTGAGCTGGATCCTTCTCCTCTCCTCCACCTGCTCCCTGTGGGCTAGTCTATGGATGAGCATCGAGGTCGACTCGAGGTTATCCGTTGGTATTATGGAGAAGCCGAAGTCCAATGCTAGGCTCGCCAACGCGCCGTAGACTGAGGAAGGCCTGACCCGCGTATGCCTCAAGGCCCTTGGTAGATGCCCCTCCAACACCAGTATGGGCCTCTCATAGGTGGAGGCCATCTCCTTCGCCTGGCTGAAGAGGCGCCCGTCCTTGAGGCTTCCGAGGAAGTCATCCACATCCTTCCTCTCAACCCCACACCTGTCCGAGACTATGAAGTCGCACACTGGCAGCCTTCTCACCTCAACCTCACATCCAGCAAGCCTAAGATAGTTCACAACCTCATCATGTGCGGAGGCCTCTAGGCTGTCTACTACCACCCTGAGGGGCTTATTCATCCTCCAGCTCCCCCACATCCACAGATATCTCGATCCCCCTTGGCCTCCCAACCCCCTTTAGGGTTCTCACCATTCCCAGGACTACATTCCCCATGAAGCTCCTCACAAAGGGGTTCAAGGGTATCGGTTTTCCATCGACCTTCAACCTAACCCCTCCACCAGACAGAACTGTGCAGCCCTCCGCGATAGCTTTACCTGCCAAGATCGCCTTGGCGAGGGCCCTGCAGCCCTCATAGCCGCAGGAGCCGCAGTCCAATCCGGGGAGGATGGGGAAGGCCTTTCCTAGGATCAGATCAACAAGCTCTTCTACCCTGCTTACCGGGATTACCGGTGTACCCTTCTCGTATAGGGGTGCCTCTCCATCCGATAGAGGGACAACCGCTATCTCCAAGCCATTGGATAAGGGCTCTATATCCCCCGGGGCTGAGGGTACGATGATCCTGGCTACCCTATCCAGGGATTTGAAGCCCTCCAGGATTATGTAGTCAACCGACCCCAGGAGGGGGATGACCTCACTCAACTCTACAGGGTGGTTGAGATAGACCGCGGAGCCTCTGGAGGTCAGGATGGCTGTTGAGTATGAGCCTGCCTCCTTGTGCCGCCATGTGTCCTTCCCAGGGGTATCCAGGGGATGCTCACCGGATGCGTGTTTAACCGTTCCAACCCGGTAGCCACGCTTGGAGAGCTCCCGGACTAGGGCCTCGACGACCCTAGTCTTTCCAGACCCCTTAAAGCCCACCACCGCAACCGCCTTGGGAGGAGACATCCACCTCGAAATTATCGGATGCTCGGAGGATTTAACGCTCTCGCATAATGCCTCGGGTTTCATAAACGGGAACTGAGGCTCACCCTAAACCCTGAATCAAACGGCTGGGAAAGGTCACCTGACCAAATTAAGCTCCACCCCTTTAAGGGTTAAATACACAGAACAATTTTGAATCTTCCCTGAAATGTGAATTTATTTTCATAAATCCAATGGTTAAGAAACATTATTATTGTAAGTGAGAGAGAGCTTTCTGGGTGTCTCAGGATAGGATGTCGGAGTTTTGGGTTGGTGGGATTAAGAGGGTGCTGGTGGGGAAGATCGAGCCGGGACATGACCTACTATCAGCCTTGAGGAAGATGGCTGAGGATGCGGGGATAGAGGGTGGTGTCATCCTCTCCGTGGTGGGAAGCCTGAGGAGGGCTGTCCTTCGGAATGTGGCGCGCTTCCCGGAGCAACTGCCCGTAACCGATGCTGAGAGGCTTTATAAGGAGGTTGAGGGGCCCCTGGAGATCCTCTCGGTCTCCGGAACCATAGCGAAGGAGGGGGGTAAGGCCTTCATTCACGCCCACATTTGCGTCTCGAAGGTTGTGGATGGCGAGGTCACTGTGTTGGGCGGCCACCTGACGGAGGGGTGCATAACATGGGTTAATGTGGAGATAGCTTTGGCGGAGGTTGAGGGTGTGGAGATGAGGAGGATGATCCACGGCGAAAGAAGAACCTCAGAACTCTTCATATCTCCAAAAAGGTTTAAGCTGAACCTTTAAGGTAGGGTTCTCAATACAGAGGAGATGACTTCAAGCTCCGGGATAAGATGGGAGGGAGCCCCGGAAATCAGGGAGATGGAGGATCTGACCATATAGGATAGATGCTATCTATGACGGGATACCCGCGTTAAAATGGGGGAGATTCGAGAAAACATATTGAGGGTTGAGGGTTGAGGGTCGCAGTAGTCGAGGGGGAGAGGTGCAGGCCTGATAAGTGCGACCTGGTCTGCGTCCGATTCTGCCCCATGGTCCGAAGCAGGAGGGAGGCCATAAGGGTGGAGGGGGGGAGGGCCTATGTGGCCGAGCACCTCTGCAGCGGCTGCGGTATATGTGTCAGGAAATGCCCCTTCCAGGCTCTGAAGGTTGTGAACCTCCCCGACGAGCTGGGCTCCGACCTGATCCACAGGTTCGGCCCCAACACCTTCGCCCTATACAGGCTCCCCACGCCAAGAAGGGGCGCGGTTGTGGGCCTCCTTGGGAGAAATGGGATGGGAAAGACCCTGGCATTGAGGATCCTCTCAGGGGAGGTTACGCCTAACCTCGGATCATTCTCAAACCCTCCGAGCAGGGAGGAGGTGTTGAGGAGCTTCGCCGGCCTCCCCCTACACGATTACCTCATGGACGTATACGAGAGGAGGTTGAAGGCGGTGTATAAGCCCCAGTACGTTGACCTCATCCCTAAGGCCGTCTCTGGAAGGGTGGGGGAGGTCCTCAGCAGGCTCGACGAGAGGGATGCCCTTAAGGGGATGGTTGAGGCCCTAGAGCTTGAGGGGCTTCTGGATAGGAGCTTCGATGTCCTCAGCGGTGGTGAGCTTCAACGAGTGGCCATAGCGGCTGCAGCCTGCAGGGAGGCCGATGTCTACCTCTTCGACGAGCCCTCAAGCCACCTGGACATATACCAGCGGATGAACGCGGCCAAGGTTATCAGGAGCCTCACGGCTGATGGGAGGATGGTCCTCGTGGCGGAGCATGACCTGGCGGTCCTCGACTACCTCTCAGACGACATATTCCTCTTCTACGGTGAGCCGGGCGTCTATGGGATAGTCTCGAAGGTTCACGGGGTTAGAGAGGGGATAAACATCTACATCAGGGGCTACATACCTGACGAGAACATCCGCTTCAGGGAGTCACCCATAGCCTTCCACGTGAAGCCTCCAACGCAGCCCCCGGCCAGATCGAGGCCCCTGCTGAGGTGGTCTGAGCTGAGGAAATCCTTCGGGGATTTCACCCTCTCAGTCGAACCTGGGGAGATAGGGGAGGGGGAGGTGATAGGGGTGCTGGGGAAGAACGGGGTTGGAAAGACGACCTTCGTGAAGATGCTGGCCGGGCTTGAGACCCCGGATTATGGCTCGGTCATCTGCGGAGAGGTGAAGATGAGCTATAAGCCCCAGTACCTTACGGGCACGATGGAGGGGAGGGTTGAAGACATCCTGAAGGAGGCTGCGGGGAGGAGATATGAGGAGAACTGGTTCGCCGCGGAGGTCATTGAACCCCTAAACCTTAAGAGGCTCCTGGAGAGGGATGTGGATGACCTGAGCGGGGGGGAACTCCAGCGCGTGGCCATAGCCAGATGCCTCTCCACAAAGGCCGAGATCTACCTCCTAGACGAGCCGAGCGCCTACCTAGATGTCGAGGAGCGCCTCTCCATGGCCAGGGCGATAAGGAGGATAACCAAGATGAACGGCTCCACCGCGATGGTCGTGGAGCACGACATAGTGGCCCAGGACTTCATAGCTGACAGGCTGATGATATTCACCGGGCAGAGCGGCCTTAGGGGGCTTGGCGGGAGGCCTCAGAGGCTGGAGGAGGGGATGAACACCTTCCTCAAGGAGATGGGGATAACCTTCAGGAGAGACCCG
>JAGTQJ010000142.1:0-430 GCA_018396515.1 Candidatus Bathyarchaeota archaeon
ACAAGCTTAGCCTTCCCCCTCTCCACGGACTTGGTCGTCTCGTTTGTCCCCTTCCTGATCTTCCCCGTGTCGGATGCTATCTTCAGGGCCTCGTATGCGGCCTCAGCCACCTCCTTCGGAACCGTGAACCTCACGTAGAAGGGCTTCGAAGGATCCACATCTCTTCTAGACATTTCATCTCCTTCCAGTTTACCTCTCTTACGATGGAGATCACTTTTAAACCTTGTGCTCTCAATCATGGGCGAAGTATGCTAGGAGGGGCCTCGTCTCCTCAATCCTGACGAAACCGAAGCGTTCAAACTGGATTATCTCGCCTCGCCTCAATGATGAGCATGAGGCCTCCGCGAGCCCCATTTTGACCGTGGCGTCGGGCATTATCACCCTCGCCTCCACATTCTCCCTCCATGGAAGCCAGTGGATGAATCGGGCC
>JAGTQJ010000142.1:436-2883 GCA_018396515.1 Candidatus Bathyarchaeota archaeon
TCCCTCGCTTTTATGTGATCTCTTGAGTGATACTTTCCTTCGACACATCCTTCCCTTAAGCTTATAATCTGGACGTTGAATAGGCCCATAAGTCTGACCATATCGCCATCCTTCAGGCTTTTAGAATCGGCCTTGGATATCCACACCTTAATTACTCCATCCTCCCCCCTAACCTTCATACTCCTCACCCCCCTCTCCGGATGGTCAGGGTGGAGAGGTAGCGTCGAGGAGTACTCCTCCTCAGAGTCTAGTATTCTAAGAGGCGTTGGATCGGCGACGAAGAAGTAACGATTGGCTATCGGCTCGACGATCCTCCTGTTCATCGTGGCGAGGTTCTCCCAGCTTATGGTTGCATTGCTTGGCTTTGGCCCGACCTCTATCATCAGCCTCCTTATGGCCTCGGGCTGGATACCTCTCTTCCTGAGCGCCATTAGGGTTCCAAGCCTCGGATCATCCCATCCCGAGTAGACCCCTCCCTGGACACCGGCCCTGATCTTTGACTTGCTTAGGACCCCCACCTCCAGGCCTAGGCGGCCCACGCTTATAACCTCTGGGAACTCCCACCCCATATGTTCGAAGAGGAACCTCTGCCTCACCGTGTTCACCTCGTGCTCCTTTCCTCTTATCACATGGGAGATCCTCATCTCATGATCGTCGATGGCACAGCTGAAGTTGTAGAGCGGCCAGACCCTATATCTAGTTCCAACCCTGGGATGGGGCGTAGTAGATATCCTCAGCGCCGGCCAATCCCTGACCGAGGGGTTCGGATGGTGGAGGTCGGTCTTTATCCTGACCACCGCCTCTCCCTTTTCATAGGAGCCGTCAAGCATCCTATCCCACCTCTCGAGGTTGTCCTCAGGGGGCAGATCCCTGCATGGGCAAGGGTTTCCAGCTAGGTAGCGCCTCTTAAACTCTGTAGGAGGGCATGTGCAGACATAGGCCGCCCCCTTCGAGAGCAGGCTCCTCGCGTGGGAATAGTATATCTCCATCCTGTCTGACTGGATGTAGACCTCGTCAGGCTCGGCGCCGAGCCATTTAAGGTCTTCTAGTATATGTTCATACATCTCCGGTAGGGGTGCCTTGACCTCGGGCGAGGTGTCCTCAAATCTCAAGATGAACCTCCCACGGTATATCTTTGAGTACTCGCTACATAGGATGGCCGGCCTGGCGCTGCCCAGGTGGAGGGGGCCGTCGGGGTTTGGGGCGAACCTCGTTCTGACCTCTTCAAACCTCTCCACGTTAGGTAGGGGAGGCAATTCCCTCTTCACGGCCTCCCTCTTTGGGGCCAGCAGCTCCGGCCAATGCTCCATCAGCATGCTCTCCTGCCTCTCCAATGTCCATGAGTTCACCTCCTCAACTATCTCCGATGCCAGAGGGATGATCTCCCTCACCCTCGACCTGAGCTCCGGGCGCTCGGCCAAGAGCTTGCTGATGACGGGCCCGATCTGGGCCCTCCCCCCATGCTGGTAAGCGTTAAGTGCGGCGTACTTTAGAAGCCCCTCCTTTAGCTCCTCACTCATATCCCATGACCACCTCGAGTTAAAAGATTAGGAGTTTCGATGATAGGAGAATAGGAGGAGCCTGAGTATGGCCTCATGGGGTCATGTTCTCCTCTCTATAACAAATTCGGTGAGTCTTAACAGCTCTTCTCTCGCATCCGTCCTCGGAAGATTGTCCAGGATTTTCCTAGCTCGTTCAGCGTATTCGCGGGCCCTATTGAGGGTGTAGTCTATTGAACCGAGCCTTTCAAGGATGATCCTCGCCTTATCTATGTCCTCCTTGCGTGCGTGCCTATCTCCAAGAATCCTCCCTATGATCTCCCATTCGGTCGGTGAGGCCATCTTATTTGCGTGGATTATGATCAGAGTCTTCTTCCCCTCCTTGAGGTCGCTTCCTACAGGCTTTCCCAGGGCCTCCTCCTCGGAGGTAAGCCCTATGCAGTCGTCTACAAGTTGGAAGGATAGCCCAAGGTTGTAGGCATACTCGCCCAGGAGACCAACCATTTTGGCATCTCCCCCTCCGGCTATGGCTCCGATCTCTGCGGAGGCTTGGAATAGCCTCGCGGTCTTCAATCCTATCATTCTCAGGTAATCCTCCTCCGTAACATCAGCCGCTGACGGGAAGGAATTGTCGAGGATCTGCCCCTCACATATGGCTATGGCGGCATCTGTTAGGCGTTCCAAACATCTAAGTATGGTATCTGGAGGGGATGAGCTCCCCTTTAATATGGCCTCGTAGACCTTCGCGAATAGGAGGTCGCCCGCCGCGATTCCTACTGGTATTCCCCACTTCACATGTACCGTCGGCACCCCCCTCCTCAACTCATCGCCGTCCATTATATCGTCGTGTATTAATGTGAAGGTGTGGAGTATCTCAATAGCGGCCGCGAAGGGTAGGGCCGCGCCCTCCTCGCCTCCCACGAGTTCACAGCACTTTAAAACTAGGTA
>JAGTQJ010000142.1:2900-3522 GCA_018396515.1 Candidatus Bathyarchaeota archaeon
CTCCAGCCCTGATTATGTGGTTCGCCGCGTCGTATAGGAGTTTGGGCTCCCTGGCCTCCATGAGCTTGAAGATGAACTCATCTACCCTCGAAGTGGCGTCCTCTATGTTCTTGAAGAGCTTCTCAGGCCTATGTGTCACAGGGATTATTGAGTTTTGGGGGTAGATAAAGGAATCTAAACCCTCTTTAGGACTTTTCAACTCCTCGTGGAATAGTCCTCCGGCCTGAATCCTCTAAGGCGAAGCCACTCAGCTGTCTTCCCGAGGATGATGACGGGTTTCCTCTGCAGCTCCTCAGTGGTTCTGGAGCCTGTGAGGAACATGACCGTCTTAAGCTCCATAAGCAACTGTTCTACATATTCTTTGAGAGGCTCTCTGCCCCTGATAACCCTCTCTAGGAATGGCCTCGCTAGGCCCACCGCGTCGGCCCCTAATGCGATGGCCTTGGCTGCATCAAGCCCTGTTCTGATCCCTCCGGAGGCTATTACCTTCAGCCTTGTTGACCTATCTACCTCGACGATGCTTATGGCTGTGGGGATCCCCCAGTATCTGAGGCCTCTGCCCAGGGCCTCCAGGTGGGCCTTCCCCTCATCCCTGGCTATGTATTGCTCCACGGCCGCCCCC
>JAGTQJ010000146.1 GCA_018396515.1 Candidatus Bathyarchaeota archaeon
CAGGCAGGTTCGACAGGGAGATAGAGATAGGGATACCCGACGCCAAGGGGAGGCTCGAGATACTCCAGATCCACACAAGGGGGATGCCTCTAGCGAAGGATGTGGACCTGAAAAGGATGGCCGAGATAACCCATGGATATACCGGAGCCGACCTAGCAGCCCTATGCAGGGAGGCCGCGATGAAGGCCCTCAGGAGATATCTACCGAAGATAAACCTGGAGGAGAAGAAGATACCCCACGAGCTACTTGAACAGATGGAGGTGACCAACGAGGATATGATGAACGCCTTCAAGGAGATAACACCGACGGCCATGAGGGAGGTCTACATAGAGACACCAAACGTGAGGTGGGAGGACATAGGCGGCCTAGAGGATGTCAAGCAGTACCTGAGGGAGGCTGTCGAGTGGCCATTGAAGAACCCCGACGCCTTCAAGCGCTTCGGGATAACCCCTCCGAAGGGGATCCTCCTCTACGGCCCCCCTGGAAGCGGGAAGACCCTCCTGGGAAGGGCCGTCGCCACGGAGTCCGAGGCCAACTTCATATCCGTCAGGGGGCCGGAGATATTCAGCAAGTGGGTTGGAGAGTCTGAGAAGGCGATAAGGGAGATCTTCAGAAAGGCCAGGATGGCAGCCCCCTCCATCGTATTCCTCGACGAGTTCGACTCAATAGCCCCGAGCAGGGGCATGGACATCTCGGATTCCCGGGTGACTGAGAGGGTGATAAGCCAGCTCCTCACAGAGATAGATGGGTTGGTGACCCTTCAGAACGTGGTGGTAATAGCCGCCACCAACAGGCCTGACATCCTAGACCCAGCCGTGTTGAGGCCTGGAAGGCTTGACAGGAGGATCTATGTGCCACCCCCGGACGAGAACGCCAGGCTCAGGATTCTTGAGATAAAGACCAAGAACATGCCCTTGGACAAGAGCGTGGACCTAGCGCTTCTGGCTAAGAAGATGGCCGGATATTCCGGGGCCGATATAGAGTCAGTCTGCAGGGAGGCGGCCTTCCACGCCATGAGGAGGGACATCAAGTCGGGCGTCATAACCCAAGAGGATTTCGAGAAGGCACTGTCCGAGGTCTCGCCGTCGATAACCCCAGACATGGAGAAATGGTACATTGACATCTCGAAGAGGTTCAGGGAGCCCCAGAGGAGGCCCATCGCCATAGCATAGGTGGAAAGGGTGAAGTTGAAGCTGGTGGCATCCTCCATTTTAGATATCCTCGAGAGGGAGGGCGCGGGGGAGGAAGAGGAGATCTACAAGCAGATCCAGAGGCTTTATGGGGATATAGATAGACGCCTATTCGAGGAGCTCCTCATGTCCTTGGAGATCCAGGGCCTCTTGAGGGTGAGCAACCTATCTAAGGATAGGCGGAGGATAGAGCTAGTGAGGAGCGAGGGTTGGGGGTCCAGCTCGGAGATATAATAAAGCCAAAGAAGGTCTCACTGGAAGATCTCTCGGGAAAGGTGATAGCCCTCGACGGCCACAACGTACTGTATCAATTCCTAGCCATCATAAGGGGGAGAAGGGGAGAGCCCCTCAGAGATAGGGAGGGAAGGGTGACAAGCCATCTAAGCGGCCTACTATACAGAAACTCAAACCTCGCAGAGGCGGGCATAAAAGTCGCTTATGTATTCGACGGCAAGCCTCACGAGTTCAAGTCTAGGACCCTGGAGGAGAGGATGGAGGCTAGGAGGGAGGCCCAAGCAAAATATGAGGAGTCCATAAGGGAGGGGAGGATCGAGGAGGCCAAGAGGTATGCACAGCAGGCCGTCACAGCCACGGCATCCATGGTCGAGGAGGCGAAGAGGCTCCTCACCCTAATGGGAATCCCATGGGTCCAAGCCCCTGGAGAGGGGGAGGCCCAATCAGCCTATATGGCGCGGAAAGGGGATGTCTGGGCCGCGGCGAGCCAGGACTACGACTCCCTCCTATTCGGAGCACCCCGCCTAGTTAGGAACCTCTCCATCACGGGTAGGAGGAAGCTACCTGGGAGAAACCTATACATCAAGATTGAGCCAGAGCTCGTGGAGCTCGAAACTCTCCTTAGGGAGCTTGGGATCACCCTAGAACAGCTCGTGGATATAGGGATCCTCGTCGGAACGGACTACAACCCTGAGGGGGTTAAGGGCATAGGACCGAAGAAGGCACTGAAGCTAATTAAAGAACACGGAAGCCTAGAAGATGCGCTCATAACCCTACAGGAGGCTAGGCTCTCGCACCCACCTGATGAGATAAAAGAGCTTTTCCTCAACCCCCCCGTAACAGATGACTACCGATTGTTATGGAAACCCCCAGACGTGGAGGGAATACTAGAATTCCTCTGTGAAGAAAGGGACTTTGATGAGGCGAGGGTGATGAAGGCCATTGAAAGCCTAAAAAAGGGATACCAGAGGATAAGAGAAGAAACCACTTTAGAAAGATGGTTTTAAAATGAAAGTTAATGAATGGAAATATTATCAGATTAGCTCATTTAATAAGCCCCACATGACCTTTGGGACATAACTTTTGTCCATTTGGCCCCCTGAGCTCATGACCATAAATAAGCGAGGATCATGACCAAAAAACGAAATGGAGCTCATTCCTAACCTAATGGGCGAATGGAGCTGAGGGCTATGGAGTGGCCCGTCAGCTGAAAAGCGTCAAATTCATGAATCCTTTTCAGGAGTATCGAGGCGGTACAAATATGCCTTGTGAATTAAGTGGTTTCAAGATTTCGGATATAAACCGTGTCCCTAACCCCAAGATGAGTCGTAAAATTGAGGCTTGATTCCAAAGAGGTTAGTGGGCCGGGCCGGGTTCGAACCGGCGACCACCGCCGCGTCAAGGCGGTGTCATACCACTAGACCACCGGCCCATTATCTTAATGTCCCTCTAAGATTCTCCTTGTACCCCCTTTTCTCTCTTTCGCTCCGGGGTGCTATTTCAGTTATGGCCTTCTCTCGATCTGGATCAGGCCCATCTTCTCCAAAAAGCCGAAGTATTCCAGGAGGTAATTGATGTCCCTTTTCCCCGTCTCGAGTTCCACGAGATCGGCGATCTCCGAGAGGCTTCTTCTTCCATCTGTCCAGTATAGTGCTAGGATTCCAAGGATTCTGCTCTCCCTGTGCTCCTTCTCGAGCCTCCAAAGGGCATCTCTATCTTCCCTCGATAGCCTCCTAATCCAGGATCTGGTGGATGGGGGGCCTTTGTAGATCCTTTTTGGTATTCTTTTGGCTGCATCTTTTTCAGTCTCATCGAGGACTTTCTTCTTTTGTGTTGGCTTTATTCCCTTTTGTTTTAAGTACTCTTCTATGGTCAGCTTGGCCAGATGTGTCTCCTCTTCTGTGAACTCCTCTAGATCGGATATGTATTTCTCCTCGAGGGCTTTGTAGGTCGGGTTCTCTTCTAAAAGTCTTCTAATGCTCTTTACCGCCTCTACCCCTCGGTCTAAGA
>JAGTQJ010000009.1:0-10252 GCA_018396515.1 Candidatus Bathyarchaeota archaeon
AGGCATAAGAAACACAAACAGGGATGATGAGGAAAACCAGCGGGCCAAGATACCACCGATCAAAACGATCCTCAAGATGTTCAATGAAGGCCCATTCAAAAAACACGAGAAATTGTGAAACCCGATTATGTTCCACATTGTTGTGATAGTCTCTAAGAAGGGGCTAGTCGTTATCCCCAGGGAGGCTAGGGAAGAACTCGGCCAGCACGGCTCTCAGAGTATATATCGAGGAGACCGAATGCATATAATAGATATAACACATCTTCCCTAGCACATTCGAGCACTTATACAACCGCTTACGGCCGCTCTGTTACCCTTATCACATTCTCCAGCTTATCGAAGTCTTTGTCAAATGAGTATATCTCCCCGATACCTCTA
The DNA here is from genome assembly GCA_018396515.1 of Candidatus Bathyarchaeota archaeon. GTDB lineage: Archaea > Thermoproteota > Bathyarchaeia > TCS64 > TCS64 > JAGTRB01. Next base: position 379 of record JAGTQJ010000009.1, read on the forward strand.
CTGAGCATGAAGGTATATGCTAGGGCGTCGTTAAGCCCGACCCTACACCCCTCCGCCACCGGGAGGGCTGAGAGATAGTCTCGATGTGATATCTCCACGATGTGGATGTTCCCCTTCATCAGGAGGCCCCTGATCACCTCGAGGGCGGTCTCAAGGGGCATGAAATCCTCAAGGAGGTTCGCTATCTCTCCTAGGTGTACGACCGTTGTCACGACCTCCTCGCCTCCGTTCACCCTCGTGATTATGGCCTTCGCCTCCTCCTTGATCCTCTTCTCATGCTCCTGAAGCCTTCTTCTTGGCTTTATATAGGCATGTATGAAGACATTTGAGTCTATGAAGCGCATCCTAGCCCCCCCTCTGCGCCCTAAGTTCCCTCCTCACGGAGTGCCAGTCGGAAAGGTCGCTCTCAAGCTCAACCTCCACCGAGTCGAAGTACCTAGTCAAGTCCACCTCCCTATAAGCTCTTATCTCTATGGAGTCCCCCCTCCTCACCATGACGACCTTACCCCCCTCAAGAACCTCATCACGCCACTCCTTTGGAATCACCAGCCTACCCTGCCTATCGATAGTCTTAATTACCACTTCCAATTATATCACCATAAAAATTCATGATTCCATTTAATATAAATTTCCCCCGCATCCTCCTATCGGCTAAGGCTACGCTCACCTTAGAACATATAAGATCCTAGAAGCCTTGAAGCCCTCAAGCAATACCTGTTGAACAACGAGTCCTCCCCCATCCCCCTCTCAAGATACCCAGACATGGAGTACCTAAACCCTAGCTGAGTCCCATAGATGACTATCTCAAATGGAACAATCCTTGTATGTTTGGAGGGTTCTTTAGGCCTTCTTTATGACCAAGCTCTTCACGCTTTCCACCGACTATGGGCCTCCCCTGAAACCGAACCTTAGGATCACCCCGCAGAGATGATAGTGCTGAACCCATGTAAACATCGACCGTAGAGGACAAAGATATGGATCATTGGTGAAGGCCACCCCTTGGGTGGGGGAAAGGTACATTTATTACTATGAGGATCTAACGGTTCATCGGCTGGAGATCTTGTGGGAGTATGTGATCAGCAGCGCCACAATATTCTGCTTAATAGTGACCGTGGGTGCATTGCTGAATGGTAGGATAACTAGGAGGGAGATCTCCAGGCTCATGAAATCCTCCCACCATGAAGGGCAGTTTATTCCTAAGAGGGTTAGAAGCTCAGTCTGGCTCCTGGTATGGCTCTTAGGGTACAAGTTTAAGGGGAAAGGTGATCCTTGAGCCATTACAGGAACTACCGAGAGAGGATTTCATTGAAGAAAGGTTAAAGGATCACTAAACCTTTACTTCATGAGGCGAAGGTCACAAGAGACAAAATAGGGTGGCTCCTCAGAGACCTGATGTTAGGATCGACTAGGGTACTCATGGACACAAGTGTGATGATAGAATAAATTGACAAAGGGGGCTAACTCCACGAGGGGGCCGAACTCGTCTCCCTGCAGCTCTTAGCAGGCAAACTAGAGGTTTTATACTGGCCGAGACATACTACACATCTGGTGAGTTATGGACAAAGGGTTAGTTCTAATAGTGGTGGGGTTTCTGCTTTTTTCAAATTCTTTTGCCCCTAAGATCTCTTCCATATCTGATCCAGATCTTGATAAGGCCGTCATTTATCTCTTGACTCAATACAACCCTATCGTGGGGCTGATACCCGAAGTCCCCGATGGTGATACTTATTGGCTTTTATCCGATAATCTCTTAGCCCACGCCATTCTAAAACACTATGATCCCTCCAACACGACATTAACAAATATAGCTAACAACATCTCAACAACCTTATCTAACTATATGAAAAGCTATGGAATTTCTCAGATCAGCCAATATAACACACTATTAGGTTCCAACCCATATTTTAATAATACACTATCCTATGTAATAACCAGGAATAGTTATGTCATTAAGGTTCACCTAAATAATGGAACAAGTATCTTAAGCCCTTATGAGTATGCGGATATCGCCTTCCTATGGGCCCTCCACGCCTACAGACGGGGCGATCTCCAGAAGGCCATAGAACTGTTCAGCGTTGGGGCAGGGATGTATGATGGCGTGGGTTTAAATGACCTTCCCTTCAGGGAGGGAGAGTCAAGGGGGGTCTATCAGACCTACAAGCTAGCCCTATACCACCTGACAGGCCAGATCCTCAACCAAATGGTCCCCAGAACAGTCTCGGAGAGGATAAAGGGCCTCCAGGCCCCCAACGGGGGTTTCTACACGGGATACTACCCCAATGGAGCCATTCCAAAAGCCGTGACCACAAACACTGAAACCACATGCCTAGTGATCTACGCCTATTCTCCTAAGATAATAGAGAACTATTTCGGCCGATCTTCAACATCAACCCAGAGCCTACAAGAGGATCCCTCTACCCCATCTATTGAGTTGATATCTGGAATGGGAATACTGCTCACCATCATAGTTATAATAGCTTACAGAATAAGGATAACAAGGATCCAAAAACCCTACACTACCTATACAAACTTAAAAAAAATCCTAGGATTCTAATAAGAATCCTCCAGCTTTAGGTATGTGAGTATAATGAAGTCTTGAATTCGGTAATATTCATAGGTCAAATCATAGATAGTAAGGGTCTAGGAAAACACTGACATAGATTTAAAGAATAGTGTTTTAATCCTTCCCCCCATATTTCCCACAACCTCACTAAAAATATTTATCCAAGGATGGGAGGGGGTAGGCATCTACTGGTTAAATCTTCAAATCAATGGATTCGTTTCACGGTTTGTCTATTTTAAACCTACAGCTACGATGCTAAAAGGAATAATTAGAAAATAGAATAACATGGAATCTTTTAAACGTTTAAATTTAAATTCCAATATATAATCAACGTTTATTTTCTAGGATCTTGTGTAAAAACGAAGAACCATCTGATTGCTTGATCTGGATCATCCCTAATACGGCCCTCCATATTCTTTTCAGCCCTTCATAAAAGCGCTTGGAAACATGTCAAGATCTCTAGCTCCTCCATTAAACCTCTTTGGATAACACCATTTCCCCTCACAATGGATGAATATCTCAATAAATTCCATCAAGAAGAAATTAAGATCGATAACCTAATTAACTATGAGAATCTTCTAAAGTCATGGTTTGCAGACACGCACAAGTGGAGGCGGAGAAGGTTGAACGTGGGGAACCCCGCCGAAGTCGAAGGGATAAGGGACAAGGATAGGGGTGACCTCCTCAGAGAGCTCTTAAAGCTCCTCTCCGAGGCCTTCGGGGAGGGGCTGGTGACCGTAGCCGTATTCGGCTCGGTCGCAAGGGGGGAATCCAAGCCCACCAGCGACACAGACATACTGGTCATCGCAGAGAACATGCCTAGAAGCATGAGTGAGAGGATGGAGGCCCTGGCCGGGATCCTGATGAGGCTTGAGGCCTCTGAGGCCTGCAGGAGGCTCAGGGAGCGGGGGATCTCCACATGGGTTCAATTCCACCCCCTAATGGTGGATGAGGCGAGACTCCACAGGCCAATATACCTAGACATGGTTGAGGACGCCGTCATCCTCCACGACCGAGGAGGGTTCTTCAGATCGATCCTTAACGGGCTGAGGGGGAGACTGGAGGAGCTAGGGGCTAGGAGGGTTCGCCTAGGAGACGGCTCCTGGCTCTGGGACCTGAAGCCGGACATTAAGCGTGGGGAGGTCGTCGAGATATGAACACCGAGGCGATGGCTAGAAGCTACCTCGAGGACGCGGCCTACTCCATGGAGGAGGCCAGAGAAGCCCTCGAAAGGGGTAGATACCACAGGGCCGTCAGGAGGGCTCAGGAGGCCGTCGAGCTCAGCCTAAAGGCGGCGTTAAGGATCCTAGGCATAGAACACCCAAGGGAGCACGACGTAAGCGAAGCCCTGAGAGATGTGGCCAGAACCAGAGGGATCCCAGACTGGTTCAGGTCGGAGCTAGAGGCACTGATGATGGTGAGCAAGAGGCTGGCATTAGAGAGGGGGCCAGCATTCTACGGTGACGAGGGGGCGCTCACCCCCCCTAGGCAACTGTATGGGGAGGAAGACGCCAGAAGAGCGATAAGGGATGCAGAAAAGGTATTTGAATTATGTAATAGACTATTTGAATGGTGGAAAGATAAACAAACATAAATTAGAATTAAAATCGAATAAGTTTATAAATTAAAAGAACTATTTCATATTGAAAGTTCGATTTCTAATCGGGTTTAGGCTAAGTCTCTATTGCATAAAATTCCTCTCCACAATGCCTCGATGAATGAAAGATTCACCTTTATGTCTAAAATCGTTAGCGCGAGTGTTCCCATGCTTCCTGGGCCTCTAAAAAGCATAGAATACGCCGAACTTCACCGTTCGAATGCTTCCGCAAAAATCTCTGGGATTACGAGGTTTGATGTATCTTTGCCTTTTGATTCGAGGATTTGTATAAATTTCCTGTCAATTGTAAGGAATGGAATCTTGTGTTCATATGATACTGCATATAATAGGTTGTCTATGAAATCCTTATGAACCTCATGGTATAGGCTATATGCTTCAGAGAAGGCTATTGCTCCCGGCGTTACTATTGTGTAGCTGTTTCTTATCGCTTCAATGCCCCTCTTCACCAAATCCACCTCTCTCTCCGATACAAGTTTTAAGACCTTCCACATCGCCTCCAGCATACAGGCTTCTATATAGCACACCTCAACCCTATGGAAATGCTTTATAGCTTCATAGACCTCCCCTTCAACCTCTAAACCTAGAGCCGGGAGGAGGAAGCTCGTATCAACGAGTATCCTGGTTGGGGCCGATATACCTCTCCTGTTGTTCAACGCTCTCCCGCTCCAGCTCCTCTAGGGTAACCCTTGCAATCTTCCTCCCGTGGAGGGAGAGCCACACAGCATCATGCAAGGGCTCCAATACTACCCTCTCCCCATCAACAGTAACCCTCACTCTACACCCCTCCTCCAACCCCAGCCTATCGGAAACAGCCTTCGGGATAACCAATGTGCGCTTCTTGCCCACCCTCGATATAAAAGTCAGAGACATACAATTACCAGACAAATCACAATTTTCAGAATTAATAAGTCTTTCCGTTTAAAATACTACAACCATCAATAAGTAAAGTCAGAATTTAGGGACTGTTCTAACTGGACCCCTCAAGAGGCTGATGGTATGGGGTTCCAAGAGATCATTTGTGGAGGATGAAGAGCTCAAGATACTAATTCAAGCACATGCCCCCCCCTTCACGCTCTACTAAGCTGACCAGAGGCTCGAGATCACCGAGGGCGCCTACAGAGAGGTAGACCTAGCTAGCGCCCTGGAGAAATGGCCGCAGAAACATTGATGGGGGTAGAAGCTGAACCATACTCCCAGGTTAAGAGGGGACACGGAATAGTAGTCCTAGACTGATGGGAAACCCATTCATAGGATACGAGGCTAAGTACTGAGAATTGAATTTTAAGCCGCAGGCCAAAAGAGGCGGTTGAGACGATCCATGGCTAAGGGATTCCAAGAGCAGGTCTCATGAGAATGAGTTCCAGAACCATAGGCGTCGTAGACCACAGTCCAATGGAAAACCTTGATATCTATTTAAGAGTTTAAAAAATCATTTAAAGTTAGGAGTTTGAAGTTCTCTTGGATGGGGTAGAATGAACGGGAGCGATATCTTGGAGAGAGTAAGGGGTGAGAGGGGTCTTCTCGAGAGGATTATGAGCAGGGTTCCTGGCTATAGGGGTTATAAGGAGAAGGAGCTGAGGAGGGAGAGCGACAGGCTGGTTAGGATGGAGGCGGTGGGCAGGCTCAAGGCCTCCAAGGAGATCCTGAGGAGAAGGCTCGCGAATCCCATGATGGTGGGGAGGCTGTCGACGGAGGATGCCTGGAGGCTTGAGACCCTATCAGCCCGCCTCGATAGGGTGACCCAGAGGATAGAGAGGGCTGCCGCTGGCTACGCGGGGTTCTTCGACGCCGTTAAGGTGAGGGAGGATAAGCTCGAGATGGTATTGCAGCATGACCTGAACCTGGTGGAGATGGCTGAGAGGGTGAGGGCCGAGATGGAGAGGGCCTCCGAGGTGGAGACGGGGACTGAAGACTGGAGGAAGGCGATGGATGGGCTGATGAAAAGGGTTGAGGAGCTAGACGCCCTAATAGACAGGAGGGGCGAGATACTCAGGGGGTTGGAGATATGAACATATCATGGGATAAACCTCTAAAATATCTGAGAGGCGGAGCTAAGATTGGAGAGGTGAAGATGGATGCCTAAGGTGATCGAGTGGAGGGACGCAAGGGAGGGGGAGATGGTCTGGAGGTATCCCGTAGAGGAGATAGCCTGGGGGGACAACCTCGTGGTCCACGAGTATGAGGCCGCCGTCTTCTTCAGGGATGGGAAGGCCTACGACGTCTTCAGGGCTGGGAGGCACGTCCTGACCACCGCGAACCTCCCCCTCATCACGAGGATCCTATCCGCCATGGCGGGCTTCGACAGGGTTCCATTCAGGGCATCCGTTATATTCATCTCCCTCAAGCAGTTCCTAGGCAGGTTCGGGGCCCAGGGCCAGACCAAGGAGCTCGCCCCCCTCAAGTTCTATGGGAGCTTCTGGTTCAGGGTTGAAGACCCGAACCTATTCGTGAACGAGGTTGTGGGGGGCCAGAGCCTATACACGACGGACGGCCTCCAGAGCTTCCTAAGGGGATACTTCAACGAGAGGCTCATCGACACCCTGAGCCAGTACTCCCTGGCCGAGGTCTACGGAAAGCTCGACGAGACTAGCCTCCTGACCAAGAGCATCCTATTCGAAGCCCTCTCGAGGATCGGCCTTGAGCTTATAGACCTGAAGTTCGAGGGGATAGACACAACCCCGGAGTGGAGGGACAGGATCTTCTACCTAAGGACAGGGGTGGGAGCCCCGGAGGTCCTGAGGATGGAGACCGTCCAGAGGGCAGCGGAGAGCCTATCCAAGAGCCCCGGGGCAGCCTTAGGGGCGGGAATAGCCGTCATCCCACCCCTCTTCCAGCAGCCTCCGCCGAGCCAGCAGATGATCCAATGCCCAAGATGCGGCTTCCAGAACCCCATGGCCTCAAAGTTCTGCGGGAACTGCGGGGCCCCCCTCCAAGCCGCCGTGGGAGGGGTTACATGCCCGAAGTGCGGACGCTTAAACCCACCGGGTGCAAAGTTCTGTCTGGAGTGTGGAAGCCCCCTAGCCCAGACCCTCAAATGCCCAAGCTGTGGATTCGAGGTCCAGCGAGGGGCGAAGTTCTGCCCCAACTGCGGGGCAAAGCTGACCGAGGGGTAAGACCCACAAAGGTTGGAGCCCACGAGGATTTAAACATGGAGTCAAACTTAAATTGAAATAGGCATTAGGGAACTCGAATTTATGGGGATGGCGGATGTCCTTTCTGAGGAAGCTCAAGGATAAACTCACACCTCCAAAGGCCTCTTTATCTCTGAAACTGAATAGGGAGAGCTTCACATTGGGTGAGAATATCGAGGGAGTACTGACCATCTCCTCTGAGGAGGACTTCGATGCCAAAGATATAAGATGCGAGATCAACTGCACGGAGTCTGTGAAGAAGACGAGAAGGGAGTACGACGAGAAGAAGGGGAGGGAGGTGGAGAGGGAGGTATGGGAGCATGCAACCCTCTACTCATCAAGGCCGACCCTGAGGGGTGCCACAAGGATCTATAGGGGATATAGGGAGGAGATCCCCTTCAGCATAGGCCTACCCCCAACGGGGAGACCCACATACAAAAGCATAAACAACAACGTGGTCTGGAACATAAAGGGAGTCATAGGGGTTGATGGCAGACCCGACGTCGTCAGCAGAACCATGGAGATCCAGGTCGCCCAGCCCATCGCTGCGCCTGTTATAAAGGAGGTCATAGTAAAGGAGAAGGAGGTTGTCATGATACCATGCAAGTACTGTGGAACCCTGATGCCCCAGACAGAGACCATATGCCCCCACTGCGGAGCTAGGAGAACAGGGTAAAACACCACAAGATCGAGCTATCATAGACAGAGAACCCCAGATTCACCTTCAGATTCGAGATTCACCCCTTCAACCTTCAATATTCGATGGCAATTCTCTGAAAATCGTCCTCTGAATCTCTCATACCCTTAATCATTAATGTCTAGAACTTGAAACCTTGGAGCTCCCCCATGCTCTAGAGACTCCAGGGAGAATTCTTAGATGGCCTAGATCCAAAATCAAGTGGCAGGATTCCATCTATGATAGGGCCCACCGATATGATGAGGCTCACTGGGGCTTCAGGCTCGGCTCCCTCGGCTTTGCCTTAAGCTCTGGCGGGATCTTCACAACCCTGACGATATTCTGGCTGTTTATGAGGTATATAGGCGTCCCATCTGGGTTATACTTCTTCAGCCTCTTCACCCCTATTAGCACCAGCTTCACCTTCAGGAGGGAGCCGTCCTCGAGCTGGTAGATGTTCCAGTGCTCCTCAACCTCCCTGAAGTCCAGGTCGACGCCCTCGGATATATCCTCAGGGGTCAGGGGGATCTGCACGGCCATATCTTTCAGCCTCTAATGAACACCAATGTGGAGGGGGAAGATAAAGCTCTCCATCGATGTGTTCATGAACTCCTCTCCATGGTGCAGACCTTCGCCGCCGTGAGGGCTAGGCTCCTGGCGCAGATGAGCATCTCATCCACCCTGACATGCTTCTCAACCTCTTCGGGGTATCCCCTAGGGCCGTAGAGGCAGCACTCCATCCCTGCTAGGGCTAGGTGGGCCGTATCGTTCCCGCAGTAGCTGTACGGCGGGACCGCCCCCACCCTCTTCGGGTATGAGCCGGTCACCTCCCTGTGGCTCTCCTTCAGGATCTTGACGACCTCGGAGTTGGGGCTCACATCCATGGGCGGCATGGGGTTGGCTGCGACCCTGAACTTGGGGTTCACCGGATACTCGAACTCATACCTGAACTCAGGGTCCTCCTCCCTGATTCCCTCCAGGAGCTCGACCACCTTGGAGTTGATCATCTCAGGGGTGAGGCCTGGGGGATACCTGAAGTCAACGATGATGGTGCAGAAGTCTGGTATGTTGTAGGGCCCCGCCAGGTCGTGGTCTCTCCCTCTCCCCCCGATTATGCTTCCCACAACCCATCTCGGGGCTCCGGGGAGATCCGGGTCGAGCACCTCGAACCTCAGCCCTCTGAGCCTCTCCATCACCTTTATCATCTTCTGGATGGCGTCTATGCTCTCCTCCATCCTGCTTATGTGCTCGCTCCTCCCGATGGTGTTTATGGCGAACTGGTGGACCCCCACACACTTGGTCAATATGTTCTCCACGCCGTAGGGCTCAGGGACTATGGCCATATCAGCCCATACACCGCTCCTGACCAGGTGGATGGTTCCAACCCCCCCTTGGAGCTCCCCAACCACGCATGCGACTATCAGATCCCCTTTAAGCTCGATTCCAGACCTCTTCACCGCGGCGGCTGCCACCGACATCGCCGCGACCCCCGACTTCATATTGTGCACCCCAGCCCCCCAGAGCCTGTTCCCCTCCCTCCTAGGCTGGAAGGGGTCCCACCTCCATGACTCGGTTAATGGGTCTATATCAAGGTGGCCGTTGAACATCATGCTCCTCCCCCCTCCCCTCCCCCTAAGCCTGGCCACCACCTGCCTCCTCCCAGGCTGGACCTCCTGCATCTCCACCTCAAACCCAAGGTCCTCGAAGTAGTCCCTCATATACTCCGCAGCTGGGGTCTCCCTGGTGGTGAAGCTAGGTATCCTCACGAGCTCGGAGGCCAGATCCACGACCTCCTCCTCCCTGACGAGTCCCAAGACCTCACCCTTCAACTCAAACCCTCCGCCCTATAAGCTGGGCATTTCAGATTTAAGGGTGAGGGGGGAACC
>JAGTQJ010000009.1:10315-10481 GCA_018396515.1 Candidatus Bathyarchaeota archaeon
CGAGGCCACCGGCGACCCCTTCAGGAGCAGGGCCTTTAGGACCGCGGCCCAGAGGATACGATCCCTCACAGAGGATATAGGGGAGATCCACGCCGAGGGGAGGCTCATGGAGATACCGGGGGTTGGGAGGAGCATCGCCTCCATAATTGAGGAGTACCTTGAGACC
>JAGTQJ010000009.1:10537-15434 GCA_018396515.1 Candidatus Bathyarchaeota archaeon
GCTCATGCAGCTCGAGGGTGTGGGCCCGAAGACGGCCCTGAGGCTCAACAGGGAGCTCGGGATAACCTCCATAGACCAACTCGAGGCGGCGGCGAGGATGGGGAGGCTCAGAGGGGTCAAGGGGTTCGGGGCGAGGACCGAGGAGAACATCCTCAAGGCTATAGAGGAGTACAGGGGCAGACAGGAGCGCCACCTCCTAGGGGGTATCCAACCATTGGTCAAGGGGGTCATCTCCTACATGAGGATGGATGAGGCTGTCATAGAGGTGGAGGCCGTGGGGTCCACCAGGAGGATGGCCGAGACCGTGGGAGACCTGGACATCCTCGTCTCCTCGGAGAGGCCCACGGCCGTCGTGAGGCGCTTCACCTCCATGCCGAACATCAGCAGGGTGATATCGAAGGGGAGGACGAGGAGCACCGTGATTCTCGGTAAGGGGGTGAGGGTTGACCTCAGGGTCGTCCCTCCGGAATCCTACGGAGCCGCCCTCCAGTACTTCACCGGCTCAAAGGAGCATAACATAAAGCTCAGAAAAATGGCCAAGGAGAGGGGTCTCAAGCTCAGCGAGTACGGCCTCTTCGAGAGGGGCTCCGGGAAGAGAATAGCGGGAGGGAAGGAATGGGAGATCTACCACCACCTGGGCCTAAGCTGGATAGAGCCCGAGCTTAGGGAGGACAGGGGGGAGATAGAGGCCGCGGCGTCTGGGAGCCTCCCAAGGCTGGTGGGATACGGGGAGGTGAGGGGGGACCTCCACCTCCACACCAACTGGAGCGACGGGACGGGAACCATAGAGGAGATGGCCGAGAAGGCGAGGGAGATGGGGCTTGAGTACATAGCCATCTGCGACCACTCGAAGACCCTGGGCATAGCCAGGGGCCTAGACGAGGGGAGGCTGAGGGAGCAGATGAGGGAGATAGACAGGATTAACGAGAGGATGGAGGGCTTCACCATCCTTAAGGGGGTGGAGTGCAACATCAAGGCCGACGGAAACCTAGACCTATCCAACTCCGCCCTCAGGGACCTCGATTTCGTGATCGCAGCCATCCACTCCGGATTCAAGTCCGATGAGAAGCAGATGACCGAGAGGCTCATCAAGGCCATAAACAACGACCACGTCTCAGCCATAGCCCACCCAACGGGGAGGATAATCCAGAGGAGGAGGGGATACCCCCTGGACCTGGATAGGGTGCTAGAGGAGGCGTCTAGGCAGGGGGTGATGATGGAGATAAACGCCTTCCCGGACAGATTGGACCTGAACGAGCTGAACAGCAGGAAGGCGGGGGAGATGGGGGTGACCCTATACATAGGCACAGATGCCCACACACCCAGCCAGATGGACTTCCTCCCCCTGGGAGTAGCCGTCGCGAGGAGGGGGTGGCTGGAGGCGGGGAGTGTGGCAAACACCCTAGATGCCGGAAACCTGCTCAGAAGGATCAGAAAGGGCTGATTAGAGATCTCCAAACCCTCCGGAGCGCCCCAAACCCCCTACTCCAGGTTAGAAGTAGGCAGAGGAGGATCGAGGAGGAGACCACCAAGATGGATGCATAGGGCTCCCCAATAGCCCCGGAGAGCCCCTCGAATATGAGCCCTCCAACCGCAGCCCCAAGGGTGTAGAGAGCCGTCTTCCCAGCCCACTGAGCCAGGACAACCCATCTAAGGGGGAGCCCACCGGAGCCTGAGAGGAGGATCACCGGCGTATCGGGAAGGGGCGTAACGGAGACGAGCAGGACGGCGAGGAGGCCATACCTCCTCATCCACAACACCAGCCCATCACCCCCTCCCCCACCAGTCGAAAGGGCGATGCCCCTACCAAGGTAGTAGAGCGTCAGATTCCCAAGGGAACCCCCTGATCCGGAGACCAAGCCGAGCAGGAGGGGATTATGCTTTGAGGTTAAGGAGAGGAAAAGGGGCACGAACAAGTCTCTGGCCAGAATCGTCATGTGGCTCAGGGCGGTCACAAAGAACAGGAAGAGGAGCTCCAGCTCCATGGGGGCCTCAAACCCCAGGAAGACCCCCAGAAGGGAGATGGATGATAAAGCCGATATGGCCACAGGTATGATGACCCTTAGGGGCTTGAGGCCTCTCATGAAGCCATCCTATAGATGATCGGATTTATTAAAATGCTGGCTCCATGGTGATGGATGCTCGACCCCACCATAATGGGAGTGATCATATACGCATCTATGCTGATCATCCTATGCATAGGCTTCACTCTAACATACATGCTCGAGAGGTTCCCCAACTTCGCCCACACCTCCCTAGCATCGGTGGGGACCATGCTCACATACTCCATGGTCCGCCTATACGGCTTCAACCCCTACCTCTCATGGCCCCTCATCTCCATCCTCGGAGGGGGCCTCGGCATCATCATCTACATGCTCATAGTAAGGCCTCTCCAGAGGGCTGGATCGAGCGGGATAATGCTCTCCTTCGCCATGTTCGCCCTCTCCTTCATCCTCAACGCCACGCTCTACATATACTCCTACTGGATCCTGATGACATACGGGTTCAGGGCCGGCGGGTTCATCCTAAGGGCCTACGACCACAAACTATGGGGGTACCCAGCCGTCCTCTTCGCAGCCCCCATCATCAGCATCATCCTCGTCTCCTCCCTCCACCACTTCCTCACAAGGGTCAAGTTCGGGATAGCCCTTAAGGCGACGGTGGAGAACCCCGAGCTCGCCCAGTCCCTAGGCGTGAACATCTCCCACGTCCACCTAGCCTCCTGGTTCCTCACCGGCTCCACATCCACCCTGGCAGGCGCGGTTCTAAGCCTCTGGTCCCCAACGAGGCTTGACAGGTCAGACCAGCTCCTCATGAGCGTCATGGCCGGAAGCGTCCTAGGAGGCCTCGACAACCTCTACGGAGCCATCCTAGGGGGACTGATACTCGCCCTAGCCCAGACGATCCTGCCAGGCATCCTCATAAAGAACTTCGGGCTCTGGATAGGGGGGTACGAGCCCCTGGTGCCCATGCTGGTCATAATCCTCACCTTGATCATCCAGCCCGACGGCCTAACCGGCCCCCTCACGGGGGGAGAGGGAACCTTAAAAGGTATCTCCCACCTCATAAGGAGGCGCCTCAGAAGACCCCAAACAAACCCTTAACACGCCCAGAGGCATCTAGGCAACGGCGTCAAATATACCGCTTAACTTCATCGGCTTATCTGGACCGGGCCCGGCCGAAGCCACCCGCGAAAACCGGTGGTAGTTCACAACACCACCGAAGTTTCTTTGATGGGGCATCTTTAACGAGTATTTAGAGCACCTCCACTTCAGATCAAAATGAATTTTCATTTACCCCTATCCATCGATTTGTAGGAATTATGCTGAGGAGTATGAAGAATTAAGTGATCCCTGAGAGGACCACTTTAATAGGGTCGTTGAAGGCCTCACTGGGGGCCTCGTGAAGGCCATCCCACTGAATCTCACTATTTCATTGGCGATAGATACGGCATGGAAGCGGAACTTTAATATCCGGAGAGCTTAATTTTCCTATGCTTCATGGTGGATGGAAGTTATGGAGGATATGCTGAGCAAGGCCTTCTCCCTGATAGACGATGAGAGGATCCTCGAGCTGGCTGAGGAGCTGATAGAGATCCCCAGCGTTACAGGGGAGGAGTTGAGGGTCGCCAGACACGCCGGAGAGATACTGGAGTCCTCGGGCCTACCAGTGGAGTTCAGGGGCTCAGGGGAGAGGCCGATAGTCCTTTCAAACATAAACCCCGAGGAGTCCCCCTACATAGTCTTTAACGGCCACCTAGACACAGTCCCAGTTCCAGACCCCTGGGCCTGGAGTGGGGACCCCTTCAAACCCAGGGTGGAGGGCGGCAGGCTTTATGGGAGGGGATCCTCGGACATGAAGGCCTCATGCGCCGTCATCATCCACGTGTTGGAGGTCCTGGAGAAATTGAACCCATCCTGCTCCATCGGCATCCAACTCGTCCCGGATGAGGAGCGAGGGGGAGCACAGGGAACCAGGCTCCTGCTGGAGGAGATGATGAGGGGGCAGCTCAGGAGGCCGGACTACGTCGTGATAGGTGAGAAGAGCAACCTTAAGATCCGGATAGCTGAGAGGGGCCTCTTCCAGTTCCACATAAGGTTCAGGGGGATGGCCACCCACACGGCCTACGCCAGGGTTGAGGGTATAAACGCCATAGCCAAGGCCTCAAAGGCTGTCTTGGCGCTGGAGAGGGAGATAGACCGATTCCATCCATGGATAGGATACCCGGTCATAAGCGTGAACACCATAAAAGGAGGCGAAGTCCTGAACCAGGTCCCGGCCGAGTGCACCATCGGGGTGGACAGGAGGCTGATAATAGGGGAGACGGCCGAGACCGTGATGGCCGAGGTGGAGATGACGCTGAAGGAGGCTGGGAGAGGGGACCCGGACTGGGGTTGGGAGATCCTAGCAGAGAGGGATGAGAAGGGGAACTACATATACGATCCGCCCAACTACACAGACCCGGAGAACGAGCTGGTCAAGGCCTTCCAAAGCGCCGTCCGCTCGGCGCTGGGGGTGGAGCCCGAGCTCTTCGTCGAGTGGGCTGGGGTAACAGACGGCCGATTCTACAGGTACGCTGGGATCTCCACCGTAGGCTTCGGCCCTAGGGGAGAGCACGCCCACGGCCCGGACGAGTTCGTATACCTGGACTCCCTGAAAGCCCAGGCTAGGGTCTACATAGCCGCCGTGCTGGGCTTGGCAGAGAAAACCAGAGAAAATACCATGAATATATGAGCTGCCTAAACCCCTTTAGCCTATAATCCCTGGCCTCCCTTCTTTATCGAGGTGAGTATCTGCCTCCTAGTCTCCTCCCCCGTTAATATGCCTTCAACGTAGTACTTGGTTGTGTACTCCCCCTTAACCAGCCCCGCCTCAGACGATATCCAGAGGGTCCCCT
>JAGTQJ010000009.1:15562-19267 GCA_018396515.1 Candidatus Bathyarchaeota archaeon
CCCGACAGCCTCCCCCTGTAGGTCCTCCCATGGAGTGTCAGGTTGTACGGGCTTCCATAGGTCCACCTCTCCCCCTCGGTTAGAGGGTAGGGCTCCTCAGGTATGGGCTCGTCATAGGAAACCTCCATCCCATCAGACTCCCATCTTAGGAGGGCTCCCCCCTCGTCTAGGTAGTAGGTGGTGTTCCTGTCCGGTCGTTCGACCCTGATCACCTCCTCGCTGACCTTCACCCACCTCATCGTATGCTCCTCCCCGTCCACCACCTCCCTGTAGACCTTCTCAGTCCCCACAGGGAGCTCGGGCCTCTTCACCATCCGCTCCCCCTCTTCCACACGCTCAGGGGGCCTGACCTCCACCCCGGATATTGCGGAGGCGATGTTCAGGATCAATCTGTAGTTGTCCTCCACATAGCAGTAGGGCTCAGTCAGGAAGGTTATATCGCCGAAGGCCGCGACCGTCCCATTCCTCTCCACTATGGCTATGGGGGTGTAGACCCCAGCCCTCTCAGCGGTGGAGGAGTACGTCCCGCTGGGGGCCCTGGCAACCCCCATCCCATCCGAGTATATGTGGGTTGAGGTGAACAGGACAACCCTCTCAAGCCCGCTCGTCAGCGAGCTGTTAGTGAAATCCCTCAAGATTATGTTCCTGTAGAACCCATAGTGATCCTCCTCGTTGTAGAGGTATCCCTTAGCGAAGGATAACCCGAACCTGTTAGCAACGGAGTTTATAGGGCCCAGCAGGGATGAGGGGCTCAGAAACTCCGATGATGGATCGGAGAATAGGAGGAGGATGCGCCCCTCACCCACGAATTTGGATATCCTATCCACCTCCCTCTTGGAGTAGTCGAGGGTTGGGGCGGCTATTATCAGGGCTGAGGCGGTCTCCAGGGACGAGTCGACATCATCCCACTTGGAGGCGAAGCCGAGGGTTATGTTCCTCTTCGAGAGCTCCGCGGCCAAGATGTCGAGCTCCCAGGCCGAGATCATATTCCCATGGGATAGATCCACAACGACATTCGCCCCCTCAGCCCTCGAGGACACATTTAGCTTAGGCTCCTCCTCTTGAGAGAGGAGGAGGGGGGACCTAGTCCCCCCTCTTAACGGTAGGTATAGGTAGTAGACCGCTGGAGGGGGATGAATCCTATTCAGGGCCTCGAGGGTGAGGGCCTCATCCATCGCGCCGGTCTTATTCCCCATGGAGGATAGGGCTCCGGTCGTGTTCAGTGAGGGCTGGATCTCCTCCACGCGGTACTCTGTCAGGTTCGCGAGCCTGGCGGCGTGCTCGATGGCCGCTTGAAGGGATCCGATCTCATCTATTAGCCCCGCCTCCCTGGCCTCGCTTCCGAGGTATACCAGACCCTTCCTTATGGTGTTGGATGAAACCTTGAGCCTATCCCCCCTCCCCCTCAATACGGCTGAGACGAAGCTCTCCAGGGCATGGGTGAGGTTGAAGGGGAATAGGAGCCTCGAGAAGCCCGTCCACTTGTGAGGCCCCGTCTCTATCACCCTCTCCGAGGGGATCAAGACCGGTGGGACGGTCCCGATGACACCCACATTCCCGACCATTGATGTGGGGTGGGCGTAGATGTAGTCTGCTGCGACGGCTATATAATAGCCGCCTGAGAGGGCTGTCACCGCTGTGGCCACGATGGGCTTCTCCCGTTTAAGCTCGAGTATGTCTAGGTAGATCTGCTCGATGAGATGGGCGTAGCCGCCCGGCGAGTCGATCCTCAGGACCACGGCCTTCACGCTCCCGTTCAATAGGGCGCTGTTTATCGAGGAGGTTATCCTCCCCGCGTCGGAGGCCTCTATGATCGTCCCATCCACCCTTATTATCCCGATGATGGGCCTCTCCCTCTCCACCCTCATCACGGGCGTCACGAACTGGTAAAGGAGGCTGGAGGCCAGGAGGACGCAGAGGATGATTATGACTATAAGGCCCTTACGGGAGACCCCCCCATAACTCAAAAAACCACCTTTGCCATGGGAAATAGCTCACACCGATATAAATTTTTAATCATCACATTTTTTTCAATCACTAAATATAGGGCCAAAAGTGATATATCCACTCCTCAAAAATTGGGAAGCTGTTTCAAGCTGATCTATATATCCTGATCCTCCTCTTCAGGGCCATGGATACTGGTATGCCGACTATGCCGGCGACGGCCATTTGGACCATGTTGAAGGGGAGCTCCACGAAGGCACCGGCCCCATAACCCAGGATTGAGTACTCTACCACGAAGTAACCCGTCACCATGATCGCTCCCCCAGCAAGCCAGGCCAGGAGCATCATCAAGGGCCCCCTCCCCCGGGAGTAGATCCATCCAGCCAGTAACCCCTCAAGCCCCTTTATAACGAGGGTGTATGGGGCGAAGAAGGAGTAGCCCATTATAATATCAGCCAGCGATGAGCCTATCCCCCCGGCCGCGGCTCCGACCAAAGGGCCGAAGGTGAGGGCCGCCACCACGACCATCGCATCCCCCACATTGAAGTATCCCTGCGTGGCGGGTATGGGTACGATTATGAAGATTGTCGCGACGCAGACGAGGGCAGCCATTATCGAGGATGCGGCGAGGCCACCGGCTCTCATCATATTCTAGTTATAACTAAAATATTTAAACCTAGGCATCACTCACATGAACAACCCAGCAATAAGGATCCGAAAGAACCCCATTTGACCTGAAAAGAAGGGAGCCCATCCATAGAAGAATCTTTTAAATTCTTTGACGATTTAACTTGATAAAAAAGATGGGAGAAGTTCCCCAAAGGGGTTTTCCTAGCGATCGGGCGTGGGAGGAGAGGGAGCCGGAGAAGGGTCTAGGGAGGAAGGATGAGAGGGAGCTCAGGAACAGGTTCTTCTCCAAGCTGATCAGGGCCGGGATCATAATAAATACGCACATAATCTCGGAGTACTCCGAGAAGTACCTGGAGCTTGCTAGGAGGTTCAGGGACCTAGATCGAGAGGATGCCAAGTGGATGGCATCCGTGGAGATCGATGCCCTCGCAGATAAGATAATCTCACAGCTGAGCCGAATAGTTAGGAGGCCCAGAGCCCCGGTCTCAGTCGCCCCTCCCCCGAGGGTTGCTGGGAGGCCCTACCCAGTCTGGGCCCCCCCATACAGGTATAAGGGGGAGGATGAGGATTCGGGGAAGGCCATAATAGACTTCTCCCCTGAGGAGTTCGCCCTATACAAGGATTTCCTGATCAGGAAGGGGTTCAAACCTGAACGAATAGAGAAGATCTCTCCATACAGCAGAAACCTTCCATACTATAAGGAATTCTATGAATGGATGACTTCAAGAGAGATAGAGCCTAGATTAAAAAACATGTTTGAAAAATGGCTCTGGAGAGCTAGGGGACTAAGAATCCAAGATTATGATGACTTACCGGAAGAACTTAAAAAGATAATAAGAGCAGCTTTCAGAGAATTCCATAAAATAATAGAGCCATAAACAGAAACGATTGAGAATAGAGATAAATAAAAGTTTTCATTCAAATATCATCTCATATCATAGTTGAAGCCCCTAATAGCATCCTAGTGGTCTTCCTAGAATCGCCGACTAGAACATACACGGTGACCATCTTTACTAGGCAAGTAAACCATCCTTACTCGGGTATTAGGCTCACTTCCCTATAACCCCAGTAAGCACGATAATTCTCTTGGTCATAGCTGGACTAATATACTGGCTCGGAAAGAGAAGAGAA
>JAGTQJ010000144.1 GCA_018396515.1 Candidatus Bathyarchaeota archaeon
CCGGTGGTGGAGGTGGTTGGGGTGATGCACAGGGAGGACTACATATACCAGGCCCTCCTCCCCTCGGGCTCGGAGCATAGGCTGCTGATGGGGATGCCCCCAGAGGCTAGGATATGGGAGTATGCTAGAGGGGTGGTCCCAACGGTGAGGGGGGTCAACATGACCCGGGGGGGCTGCGGATGGCTCCACTGCGTGGTGAGCTTCGAGAAGTTCAGGGAGGGGGATCCGAAGAACGTGTTGATGGCCATCTTCGCGGCCCACCCAAGCCTGAAGCTGGCCGTGGTCGTAGACTCTGACATAGACCCCTACGACATGGAGCAGGTTGAGTGGGCCATAGCGACCAGGTTCAGGGGGGATGAGGACCTCCTAATCATCCCCCACGTGAGGGTCTCAAGCCTAGACCCCGCATCCGACCAGGAGCTAGAATTGGGATGCAAGGTTGGGATAGATGCCACGAGGCCCCTCACCAAGCCCCGGGAGAAGTTCGAGAAGGCCACCATCCCCGCATCCGATAGGGCTAAGAGGCTCCTCCAGAGGTATGGATGGAAGCCCAAGCCCGAAGTTCATGGAGGGGAGTGGTGAGGCTCAGGAAGGGGGCTGGGAAGGCTGTACTTAGACCGGTTGGAGGAGGATATGCTGAGGGGGGAGATGGGGCCGGCTGTGGCTAGGGCTATGGAGCTCCTGGTCGCCCTGGGGGAGGTCTTCGAGGCCGAGCGCCTAGTGCCCATTGAGGGGGCCCACATATCAGGGGTCTCATATAAGAACCTGGATGAGGCGGGGCTGGAGTTTCTTGAAGACCTGGCAGAGCTTGGGGCCAAAACCCGTGTGAGGGCCACCCTCAACCCCGCTGGGATGGACCTAGACCTATGGAGGGAGATGGGCATCCCCCATGGGTTCGCGGAGAGGCAGCTCAGGGTTATCCAAGCCTTCCAGAGGATGGGGGTGGAGGCCACATGCACCTGCACCCCCTACCTCATAGGGAACATTCCAAGGCGGGGAAGCCAGATAGCCTGGGCTGAGTCCTCGGCGGTCGCCTTCTCCAACTCGGTCCTAGGGGCGAGGACGAACAGGGAGTCGGGCCCCTCAGCCCTAGCCAGCTCCATCACCGGGAGAACCCCCCTCTACGGGTATAGGATCGAGGAGAACAGGAGGCCGGGGGCCGTGGTCGAGGTTGAGGCCGAGCTCAAGGGCCATCTAGATTACAGCGCACTGGGGTACCATATCGGAAGGATCCTTGGATCCTCAGTCCCTTACATAAGGGGGATCCCCAGGGCCGATGCGGACAGCCTGAAGAGCCTAGCTGCGGCCTCAGCCACATCGGGTGGGATAGCCCTCTTCCATGTGGAGGGGGTTACACCCGAGGCTGATAGGTTCGGGGAGGAGGACCTAAAGGGGCTGGAGAGGATAACGGTCGAGGACGGGGACCTGGAGGAGGCCGTCTCGAGCCTCTCCAGGGGGGTTGAGGACCCCGTCCTCTGCCTCGGATGCCCCCACTGCAGCCTCGAGGAGATATGGGAGGCGGCCAGGCTCCTGAGGGGGAGGAGGCTCAGAGGGAGGCTTTGGATATTCACCAGCAGGGGCGTATACAGGGAGGCGGAGAGGAGGGGGTACATCCACACGATTCTAGAGGCTGGAGGGAGGGTCTTCAGGGACACCTGTATGGTGGTCGCCCCCCTTAAGGAGATGGGCTGGAGGGAGATCGTCACGGACAGCTGTAAGGCAGCCCACTACGCCTCGAGCATGGGCCTCAAGACGAGGCTTGAGCCCCTCAAGGGGATGGTGGAGGAGGCCTCAAGTTGAGGATGAGGGGGAGGAGGATCGTGGGGGGATACGCGGAGGGCAGGGCCCTAGTCAGCTTGGAGGCCATAAGCTTCTATGGAGGGGTTGACCCTGAGACGGGGATCGTAACCGAGAGGGGACACCAACTCGAGGGGGAATCGGTGAGGGGGAGGATCCTCACCTTCCCGAGGGGGAAGGGGAGCACGGTGGGGAGCTACATAATCTACAGGATGAAAAAACTGGGCACAGCCCCAGCCGCCATCATAAACCAGGAGACGGAGGCCATAATAGCGACGGGATGCGTCCTAGCCAAGATCCCCCTAATAGACAGGTTGGAGGCAGACCCCATCAAAACCCTGAAGACAGGGGATTACATAAAGGTATACGGAGACGATGGACTAATAGAGATAACCCAAGAAAAGAGCTAAAGAAAAGGTATCTTTAAAGATTAGAAAGATGGATTCTCAGCTGTTCTTGGCTGCAATTTTCATTAATCATTATTCGGCTAAACCCAGAATTTCTTTGAATTTTGAGATTTAGGTGGGCATGATTAAGGTCGCTTTAATTTATATATATTGATTCACAGATGATCGCTATCGGCCTTGAGGGCCAAAAAGTTCTGAAACCCTTTAATGAACTATGAGAGGGGTTCTGGGTACTGGTTGATCCTAGCTTTGATATTGAAGATTCTTAATCTCAGAGAGCTCAGCGCCACAGCTCTGGAAAGGGATTTATCGCCTTTAGGCCAACATCCTTCAGTATGAATGGGAAGGGGGCCTTCATCGCCTTCGAGGGGATCGATGGGAGCGGTAAGTCGACCCTGGTCAGGCTGACATATGAGATGCTGAGCAGGAGGGGGCTGCAGGCCGTGAGGACAAAGGAGCCCAGCTCAGGGCCCATAGGGAGATTCATAAGGGCCCAGATAGGCGAAATGGATGGGAGGATGTCTGCGTGGGCCCTCGCCCTCCTATTCGCAGCCGACCGCCTAGACCACGCTGAGCGTCTGATCAGGCCCTCCCTCGAGAGGGGGCTGATCGTCCTATCGGACAGGTACCTCTACTCCTCCCTGGCCTATCAGGGGGCTGAGGGGGTGAGCTGGGAGTGGATCAGGGAGCTGAACAGGCTCGCGCCGAAGCCAGACCTATGCATCCTCCTCGACGTGAGCCCTGAGACTGGGATGAGGAGGATAGGTGGAAGGCCGAAGACGATATTCGAGAACGAGAGGCTCCAGGAAAGGGTTAGGAGGCTATACCTGGAGCTGGTGGAGGAGGGGGAGATCATCAGGGTGGACGCTGAGCGCCCCTTAAAGGAGGTCCAGAGAGATGTTAACCTTCTGGTGCAGGAACTGCTCAAAGGAAGAGGGATCATAGATTCGAAGTCCCAATAATAATGGGTTCAGCTCTTCCTAACTCTTCTAAGCCTCTCGATGGAGCCCAAGAGGAGGGATATCGCCTCCGCGATCCCCTTCACCCTCTCAGGGTCCGCCTCGGAGTATAGGAGGTCATTCATCGTTGAGAGCTTGTCTATGAGGGTCGTCTCTAGGGACTCCCATACGAGCTCCCTCTTCACAGCGGCCTCCCCCTCAGCCTCTGAGACTATCACCACCCTCTTCTGGCATTTTGCGCACCAGATCTCCCCAGACTTGAGCTGGAAGAGGGGGGGAG